>NZ_JBNDHS010000009.1:0-106897 GCF_056755095.1 Rhizobium sp. SVR5-9E
CCCTAGTACGAGAGGACCGGGATGGACATATCTCTGGTGGACCTGTTGTCCTGCCAAGGGCATAGCAGGGTAGCTACATATGGAAGGGATAACCGCTGAAGGCATCTAAGCGGGAAACCCACCTGAAAACGAGTGTTCCCTATCAGGGCCGTGGAAGACGACCACGTTGATAGGCCGGGTGTGGAAGTGCAGCAATGCATGAAGCTTACCGGTACTAATAGCTCGATTGGCTTGATCGTTCTCATTGACCATGCTCATCTCAAGGCAAGCGCGAAGCGCTTGTCCTGACAGAGCGAAGGCGAAAGCCTTTGCGACGGCCCCGGCGAACCCAGGGTAAGCGCCCAGCGCTTATCCCGCAGTGTTCGTCCGGTTGGTGCGCCAAGACGTGTTCAAGACTAAAAACGCAGTGAAAACTGCACCAGCTTCTCAATTCGTTGCGCTTCGCTGACCTGGTGGTTATGGCGGGGTGGCTGCACCCGTTCCCTTTCCGAACACGGCCGTGAAACGCCCCAGCGCCCATGGTACTTCGTCTCAAGACGCGGGAGAGTAGGTCGCTGCCAGGTCTGCAAAACGCAACAAAAAATCTTCTCATCACGAAAACGGCCCAAGCCGATCAAAAAGGGCCGCCCAAAAGCGGTCCTTTCTGCTTTAGGGCCCTATATACAGAATGAAATGCGAAATGCTGGGGCACGGCACGGGTTATCTGCCTGTGCGCCCCTTACATGAGACAAATCGCCTTCGGCAATTTGCTCAGGCAGTGGCATCACCGCTAAAGCGGTGACGCTATCGCGATAAATCCCGAAGGGATTTACGCAAACCGGATAAGCCGCGCAGCGGCTTACCTAGATGGCGCGGGGTGGAGCAGCCCGGTAGCTCGTCAGGCTCATAACCTGAAGGCCGCAGGTTCAAATCCTGCCCCCGCAACCAAATCTTCCCAATCCCGAAATACCGCAGGACCCGGCTATCGCCGGCGCGAAGGCTTCATCTTCGCTGGTGATGGTAGCTCGTCGTTCGCAAAGCCCACCATAACCTGAAGGCCGCAGGCTCAAATCCGGCAACAGTAACCAACCACAACGATCATAGCCAAAAAGCCCGCCTAACCGGCGGGCTTTTGCGTTCCAGGTCACGGTCAACGGCGCATCAGGCGTTTCGCCGGCCACTACCCTTCGAATGACATCGAGCTCCATCGGCAGGACGCGGTCGACTTGACGCGTCCCGCCGATGGCGGGCCGAATCCAGCTATCCAAGCGGCGCTTCCAGAAGCGAAATCTCATTCAGCTCCTGATCTTTGCCTTGCCTTCCTCAACAAGCCGTGCCGCGGCATCGGCGGGCGTCGTCCGTTCGAAAGCGAGTTCATCGGCGAGCGGCCGGAACAGGCGCTGGTCGAATTCCGTCGAGCCGAGGGGCGCGGGCGCCGGGTAGTCCCCGACCTGATCCTTGAGCAGGTTGACATAATCGACAGTGGCCCGCTCGCTCGGATTGAGGTTCGGCAGGATCGCCTCGCGGACCGTGGGAGACATCGGCACGCCGCGTTCGACGCCGAGGATCTTGCCGGCGTCGACGTCGTTGACAAAGAAGTCGATGAATTTCGCGGCCGCTTCGCCGTTCTTCGTCGTCGCGCCGACGCTCCAGATGAGGGCGGGACGATAATAGTGTCCGGAAGGCCCGCCCTTCTTTTCCCGCGGCAGCAACGTAATTGCCAGCTTGTTCTTCGAGATCAGCTGATATCCGACGAGCTGGTTCGAGTAGGCCATGCCCATGGCGGATTTGCCAAGCGCCAGGCAGTTGGTGTCGATGGTGTTCTGGTCGAGGGTCTGCACGTCGGCCGCCACTGTGCCGCCCTTCTTGCGCAGGTCTTCCCAGAAGCTGTACCACTCCTTGGCATCCGCGACATCGAAGCCGAGGGTGCCGTTGGCATAAAGGCTCTTGCCTCGCTGGCGAAGCCAGGCATCGAAGACATAGGTATAGCGGGCGCCGTAGGGGCCGCCCGAATAATTGTCCTTGCCGGCAGCCTTTGTAAGCTCGACGGCAAGCTTGGCATATTCGTCCCAGGTGAGGTCAGGCGTCGGCAACGCAAGCCCCGCCTTCTCGAAGGCCGTCTGGTCGAAAAACAGCGCAAAAGAGTTGAGGCCCAGGCCGATGCCATAGATCTTGTCATCAACGGTCGTCAGCTTCAGCATGTCCTTGCCGAAGGCATCGACCTTGAGCGTCACGGGTATGAACTCGTCAAGGGGCAGGCATGCGCCGCGTTTGGAATAGTCAGAGATGGTGCTCGGCTCGAGCTGGAACACATCGGCGATCGCGCGGCCGGCCATCTGTGTCGCAAGCTTCGTCCAGTAGCCATCGCCGCTGAGCGACTCGCCGACGATCGTCACGCCCGGCGTCTTTGACTGATAAAGCTTTGTAACATCGAGCGTGCGCTTGGCGCGATCGTTCGAACCCCACCACATTGCGCGCAACGCCACATCTTCGGCAAAGGCCGGGGCAGCGCCGCCGGCGCCGAAGGCGAGGCCAGCAGCTGCGCCGGCCGACCCCATCAGAAATGAACGTCGATTGATCTGCATGATGATCCTCCTTTGTCGCCTGCCCGTGCCGTCCTCCAACGATCCTCGGACATGTCATGCGACAGAGTACGCAAAAAAATATGGTTTGCAATAAAATATCTTTTACTTGCAAATTTGCACGATTTGCATAGACTTGCCGCATGAGCAGAATTCGACCCAGCCGGCCTCGCCAGGCCGATATTGCAGCCTCAGCCGGTGTCTCCATCTCGACGGTTTCGCGCGTGCTTGCCAACGAGCCGGGCATCAGCGACAGCGTGCGCGAGCACATTCTGCGTGTGGCCGCCGAGCACGGGTACCAGGTGAAATCCGCGGCAGACCCACTTCCGGGCGGCCTTGCTCTGATCGCCAGCGACGGCGTCACAGGCGGGCTCAGCGTTTTCTACGAGTCCATCGTGGAGGGTCTCAGGGCGGGTGCGGCCGAAAACGGAATGCCTTTCGAGATTCGTCTCGTCCGGGAAGACCGGGCAGGCCCCGAGGTGGTTCACGATTATCTGACCTCGGCACGCGCTGAGGGACTTTTCCTGGTCGGCATCGACCCGAACGAAGCCCTGCGCGACTGGATCGACACCGAGAAGGTTCCGGCCGTCCTCGTCAACGGCACGGATCCGATGCTTCGCCTCGATGGCGTTTCACCGTCGAATTTTTTCGGCGCCTACCAGGGTGCCGAGCGGTTACTCAGGGCCGGCCACCGGCGCATCCTGCATCTCACCGGCTCGCACCGCAATACGATCCGGGAGCGTGTACGTGGTTTCGAGGCAGCGGTCGCTTCAGTTCAGGGCGCTGAAGGGCGGCTTGTGCCGATGACCTTTCATGGCAGCGCCAGCCGTGAGGCGCATGAACTGATGGCGGCGATCCTCGCGGAGGACGCCGGCTTTACGGCTGCCTTCTGCATGAACGACTTCATTGCCGTCGGCGTGCTGGAAGCGGTTACGGAAGCCGGCCTTCGCGTGCCGGAAGACTTCGCGATCGTTGGTTTCGACGATCTGCCCTGCGCTTTGATGACAAAGCCTCCTCTCGCCACCATGCGCGTCGATCGCGCGGCCCTGGGGCGCGAGGCGGTGGGCCTGATGATGTCCCGTTTCCGCGACCGGGCGGCACCTGCCCGTCACATATGCCACGCGGTGATCCCGGTTGCCGGGGGCACCGTGCCTGAAGCCGCAACCTCGTGAGTGATTCAGATGACCTATGATCCGGCCAGCGCCAATCCGCTTGCAGGCAATCCGCTTGAAACACGCGACGACATGAGCCGAGCGCTCCTCGATCTCTTCAATCCGCTGCTTCCTTTTTTCTCCAAGGGCAATGCCCGCGTGCGGCTCGATGGCGCTGCTGCGCATTTCGATCGTGCCGCGGCCGATCTGGAAGGTTTCGCCCGCCCTTTGTGGGGCCTTGCTCCGCTTGGTGCGGGAAACAGCCGGTTCGAGCATTGGAGCCGCTTCGCCGAAGGCCTCGCCAATGGCGCCGATCCGGAACACCCAGAATATTGGGGTACGGTCAATGGCCGTGACCAGCGCATGGTGGAACTTGCCGCACTTGGTTTTGCGCTTGCGCTCGTTCCGGAAAAAATCTGGGAACCGCTCGATGCGCGTGCCCGAAACAATGTCGTCGCCTATCTCAAGCATGCACGTCAGTTCGATTATGCCGATAACAATTGGAAATTCTTTCGCATCCTTGTCGACATCGCGCTTGAACGCTTGGGCGCTTACTTCGACCGCAGCCTTACCAGGCAGTATCTGGAGGAACTGGAAGGCTTCTACATCGGGGATGGCTGGTATCGCGACGGCAATGTACGCCGCGTCGATCACTACATTCCCTTCGCGATGCACTTTTACGGCCTGATCTATTCAAAGCTCGTCGAGGACGATTATGCCAAGCGCTATCGCGAACGGGCCGTGCTCTTCGCAAAGGACTTCAAGAACTGGTTTACAGCCGATGGCGCGACAATTCCCTTCGGCCGGAGTTTGACATACCGCTTCGCCTGCGCGGGCTTCTGGTCGGCGCTCGCTTTCGCCGATCTGGAAGCCCTGCCTTGGGGCGAGGTCAAGCACCTCTGCCTCCAACACCTCCGCTGGTGGAGGGACAAGCCGATCGCGAACCGCGATGGCGTCCTGTCGATCGGTTTCGGCTATCCCAATCTTCTGATGTCGGAGAGCTATAATTCGGCCGGCTCACCCTATTGGGCTTTCAAGGCTTTCCTGCCGCTGGCGATCCCTGCCGATCACCCGTTCTGGACGGCGAAGGAGAAGGTGCCGGAACCAGGGCCCGTCACTTCGCCGCAGCGCCACCCGGGCATGGTCATCATGCGCGCCGGCAGCGATGTCGTGGCGCTTTCCTCCGGCCAGGAAAATCTCCAGATGCGTTTTGGCACGGAAAAATACGTAAAATTCGCATACTCGGCGCGCTACGGTTTCAGTGTCGAAGCCGACGAGCGCAGTTTCGCCGGTGGCGCCTTCGATTCCGCCCTGGCCTTCAGTGACGACGGATTGCACTACCGTGTTCGCGAGACCAATACGGCAGCCAAAATTGCAGGCGATATGCTTTATGCGAAATGGTCGCCGTTCAAGGATGTCACGGTCGAAACCTGGCTTGTGCCCGCCGCACCCTGGCATATCCGTGTGCACAGGATCAACACGCCAAGGCCGCTGCAGACGGCCGAAGGCGGCTTTGCGATCGCCAAGCGGGATTTCGACCTCGACACGCTCTCGGCGGAGGCAGGTGCCGCGCATGTCATCGGCGAGGCTGATTTTTCCGGCATCGCCGATCTCGGCTCGACCGTAAAGCGGATGGGGCTCGCGCAGAAAGCCTTGCCGAATACCAACCTGATCGTTGCCAAGACATTGGTTCCGCAGTTGCGCGGCGAAACCCCCGCCGGCGAAACCGTGCTGGTTACGGCCGTGCTCGCGTTCAACGATCCGCAAGCTGTTTCCGGCATCTGGGCGAAACGGCCGGCCGCGCCGGACATCGCAGCCCTTGAGGAGCACGTTAGAAAGCACGGCATCACCGTCAGCGCCATCGAAGCGCCGGGGCAGATGCCATGAGCCGCCCCGGTATCGCATTCGCCATGCATCCGGCCCGGACGGAGCACGTCCTCGCGGATGACTCGCTTCAGCGCCTGGAACGCCTTGGCCGCGTACTCGATCGCGATCCGCTGCAGAATTTTACAGACGAGCGTGCCCGGCGCGTGCTTTCCGAGACGGAAATTCTGATCACCGGTTGGGGCGCCCCGCAGGTGGGCAGCGACGTGCTTGCGGCGGCGAAGGGCCTGAAGATCGTCGCCCATGCGGCCGGCACCGTCAAAGGGATCATCGGCGAGGAGATTTTCAGGGCCGGGATCGCCGTCAGCCATGCGGCGGAGGCCAATGCCGTCCCGGTCGCGGAGTTCACCCTCGCCGCCATTCTCTTTGCCGGCAAACAGGTTTTCCGCTTTCGCGATCTCTATGTCGCGGACCGCAATCGCGACCGCACATATCCCATGCAGCGCCTGCCAATCGGTAACTACCGGCGCACGGTCGGCATCATCGGCGCATCGCGCATCGGCCGACGTGTCATTGAGTTGCTGAAGCCCTTCGACTACAGGCTCGTCCTTTCCGACCCCACGATCAGTGCGACTGAAGCCATGGAGCTTGGAACCGAAAGGGTCGATCTCGACACTCTCATGAAGGTTTCGGACATCGTTTCGCTTCACGCGCCGTCCCTGCCGTCCACCCGGCATATGATCGACGCGACGAAGCTTGCTCTGATGAAGGACGGCGCCACGCTCATCAATACGTCACGCGGCGCAATCATCGATGAGGCCGCGCTCCTGGCAACGCTCTCGACGGGCCGAATCGACGCCATCATCGACGTAACAGATCCCGAAATCCCCGGACCCTCGTCGGCGTTTTACGATCTGCCGAATGTCTTCCTGACGCCTCATATCGCCGGCGCCGTCGGGCTGGAGCGCGCGCGCCTCGGAGAAATGGCCGTCGATGAGATCGAACGTTTCCTGAAGGGCGAGCCGCTTCTTTACGGCATCACCCTAGCGGATCTCGGAAAGATCGCCTGAGGCTATTCGGCTTTCCGGGAGTTCGGCGAGCCGTCATTGGCGAGTTCAGGCATCAGGTCGGCAAGCTTGACGACCTTGCCCGTGCGCGAACTCTCCAATGCTGCAAGACCGCAAAGCACCGACATCGCACCCGCACGCGTTCCCGCCCGCTGTTGCAGGCGGTCCTCCATGCCGGGTTTGAAGATCATGTTGCGCAGTCGGTCGTCGCCGCCGAAATGGCCGCCGGAGGAATAGGGCACACGAATTCGCTCGACCGCATCCTTTCCTTTCGGGAAATTGCGGATGAGCAAGATCTCATCCTCCTTAGGGACTTCCCACGGCTGTGACTCGTACTGACGGATTTCAATCCGCCCCCTGGTGCCGTTGAACGCCAGATGGTGCCCCTCGATCGGCTGAAAGGTGTTGAGCGAATAGGAGACGTGGACGTTGTTGCGGTAGCGGATGCTGACGACCATCGTGTCCGGAATGTCAATATCCTCGCGGAAGACGCAGCCGTCGCGGAAGTAGCCGTCGATCCTCGAAGGATCCTCGTAGAGCGGGTCGAGGAAGGGATCGGCACCGAGATCGAAATAGTAGTCGCATTCATGCGTGTGCGGACAGAGCTTGCAGCGCGGACCGCGGAAGGGACCCTTGCGGCCGTAATTCTGCAGGTCGGCAAACGATGTCACCGCTTCCGGATCGCTGTCGAGGTACCAGTTCAGCAGATCAAAATGGTGGGTGGCCTTGTGAACGAACAGGCTGCCGGACTTTTCAGTATAGGCGTGCCAGCGCCGGAAATAATCCGCGCCATGCTTGGTGTTCAGGTACCAGTGGAAATCGACCGAGGTGACGCGGCCGATCTCTCCGGAATTGAGCAGCTCCTTGATTTTGGCTGCGGTCGGCGCATAGCGGTAGTTGAAGGATACGTCGACGCGCCTTCCGGTGCGTTTCTCGGCATCGATGATCCGGCGGATTTTGTCCACTGCGGTGGTCATCGGCTTTTCGGTGATGACGTCGATTCCCGCCTCGAGCGCCCGCACGACGATCGCGTCATGGGTATGGTCCGGCGTGCAGACGATGATAAGGTCAGGTTTCACCTCCTTCAGCATCGCGTCGATGTCGTCATAGATCGGCGCATTGCTGCCGATCATCGTGCGCGCCCGTTCTCCGCGTAGCGAGTTCTTCTCGACGATGGCGACGAGATCCACATGCTCGCGCCAGCCGGCGAGCAGTTCCTTCCCCCACATGGTGGTTCCGCGGTTGCCGGTTCCGATCAGTGCAAAGCGGCGTTTCTCCATCGAATGATCCTCCTTCATACGTGCTGAAACGAATATATCCAATTAAGCCTGGCAGCAGCTATGATACCGCTCGACGCAGGTGGCGATGACCTCGTCTGCCGGGCGCTTCCACCAGTTGTCCGCCGAAAAGATTTCGACCTCTTGAGCGCCGAGGAAGCCTGCCTCCTCGATCATGCGCCGGATGCCTTTCAAATCGATCACGCCGTCGCCCATCATGCCGCGATCGGTCAGCATGTCCTTTGTCGGAACGAGCCAGTCGCAGATGTGGTGGGCGAAGATACGTTTCATGCGTCCGGCACGGGCGATTTGCTCGGCGAGGTCCGGATCCCACCAGACGTGATAGACGTCGATCGCAACGCCAACGTCTTCGCCGAGCTGCTCGCAGATATCGAGCGCCTGGCCGAGTGTGTTCACGCAGGCCCGATCTGCGGCATACATCGGATGCAGCGGCTCGATTGCCAGCGGCACGCCCGCCGACTTTGCGTGCGGCAGGACCGCGGCAATGCCGTCGGACACCATCTGCCGTGCTGCGGCAATATCCTTGGAACTGCCCGGCAGCCCCCCGACGACGAGCACCAGGCAATCGGCGCCGAGTGCGGCGGCTTCGTCGATCGCACGCCTGTTATCGTTGAGGTTCTTTTCCCAGCCCGCCCGATCGGTGGCCGGAAAGAAGCCGCCGCGGCAAAGGCCGGTAAGCTTCAATCCGTTGGATCGAACAATGCGGACGGCCTCTTCGAGCCCTACTTTCGCGACCTGATCCCGCCAGGGCGCAATTTGCGTGATGCCATGCTTGAGGCAGATATCCACTGCCTCCGCAAAGCCGCACTGTTCCCGGATTGTCGCAAGATTGATCGAAAGTCCCTCGACCTGCATTAGCTTCTCCCGCACGCGATGATGTCAGTGAACGCCGTGGACTTCGAGCACCCGCTTCATCCGGCTGATCGCCATATCGGGATCGGCAAGAACGCGTGCCTGGTCGGCCAGGCGGAAGAGTTCCGCCAGATGGGTCAGCGAGCGAGCGCTCTCTTGCCCGCCGATCATCGTGAAATGGTCCTGTAGGCCGTTGAGATAAGCGAGGAACACGACGCCGGTCTTGTAGAAGCGTGTCGGCGCTTTGAAAATGTGGCGCGAAAGCGGAACCGTCGGATCGAGCAGGTCGAAGAATTCGCGGTTGCTGTCGCGGCCGAGCGCTTCCATGGCCGCGGAAGCGGCAGGAGCGATCGCGTCGAAGATGCCGAGCAGCGCATCAGAATGACCCTGCTCATCGCCGGCGATGAGTTCCGCGTAGTTGAAGTCGTCGCCGGTATACATGCGCACGCCCTTCGGCAACTGGCGGCGCATCGTCACTTCCTTTTCCTTGGAAAGGAGCGACACCTTGATGCCGTCTACCTTCGCGGCATTGGCCTCGATCACCTGCAGGCAGGTCGACATCGCCTTGATGTGGTCGGGACTGCCCCAATAGCCTTCGAGCGCCGGGTCGAACATTTCGCCGAGCCAATGGATGATGACCGGCTCCTTGACCTGCCGCAAGATGCGATCATAGACGCGGATATAGTCGTCGGGCCCCTTGGCGGCGGCGGCAAGCGCACGGCTTGCCATCAGGATGATGCGCCCACCCTCCGCCTCGACGGCTTCAATTTGCTCCTCGTATGCCTTGATGATCGCATCGATCGTGACATCCGGGCCGGGTGTCAGATGGTCCGTTCCAGCGCCGCAGGCGATCAGCGCATCCTTGCGGGTGCGAGCCTCGGCCAGCGCACGGCGGATGAGATCGCGGGCTTCCGGCCAGCCAAGGCCCATGCCGCGCTGTGCGGTATCCATTGCTTCGGCAACGCCGAGGCCGAGATCCCAGAGGCGGTGGCGAAAGGCAAGCGTACGCTCCCAGTCGATCGCCGGCGTCAGCCATGGATCATTGTCCGCCAGCGGGTCGGCGACAACGTGGGCCGCGGCAAAGACCACGCGCGGAAAGTCCTTGGCGTCGCGCTTCTTGAGTTCGATCGGCGTGCCGCTCAGCGTATAGGGCGCGATCTTGCCATCGAGGGGAAGATTGAGCGTTTGCATATCAGAACTCCAATGTCGGGACGTCGAGCCAGCGGCGCTCGGCCCAGGATTTCAAGCCCAGTTCCGCAAGTTGCACGCCTTTGGCACCTGCTTCCAAGCCGTAAGGCCACGGTGCGTCCTCGGCGACATGGCGCAGGAACATTTCCCATTGCACCTTGAAGCCGTTGTCGAACACCTGCGTATCCGGCACCTCGTCCCAGGTCTTGTAGAAGTCGATCGTTTGCGGCTGGTCAGGATTCCACACCGGCTTCGGCGTGTTGACCCGGTGCTGCGCCCAGCAACTCGTCAGGCCTGCGACGGCAGAACCATGGGTGCCGTCCACCTGGAAAGTCACGAGATCGTCGCGGCGTACGCGCACCGCCCAGGACGAATTGATTTGAGCGATCACGCCGCCGTCAAGCTCGAAGGTTGCATAGGCCGCATCGTCCGTATCGCAGTCATAAGTCTTGCCCTGTTCGTCGACACGGCGGGGGATATGTGTGGCGCCGAGGCAGGAGACGGCTTTGACCTCGCCGAAGAGATTGTCGAGCACATAGCGCCAGTGGCAGAGCATATCGAGGATGATACCGCCGCCATCGCCCTTGCGGTAATTCCAGGACGGGCGCTGCGCCGGAACCCCCCAGTCGCCTTCGAATACCCAATAACCGAACTCGCCGCGCACCGAGAGGATCTTGCCGAAGAAGCCGGAATCGCGCAGCAGCGCCAGTTTGCGAAGGCCGGGAAGAAACAGCTTGTCCTGTACGACGCCGTGCTTGAGGCCGGAGGCGCGCGCTTTCCTCGCAAGTTTGATTGCGACCTCCAGGTCGTCGGAGATCGGCTTTTCGCAATAGACATGCTTGCCGGCGTCGAGCGCCTTGGAAAGCAGCTCGGCGCGCATCAGCGTCGTGCCGGCGTCGAAGAATATCTGATCGTCCGCATTGGCGAGCGCCGCGTCCAGATCGGTCGACCAGCGCTTGATGTTGTGCTTCTTCGCCAGCTCTTCCATCTTGTCGCGGTTGCGGCCGACAATGATCGGATCGATCTCCAGCCGCTCGCCGGATTTCAGGAATAGGCCGCCCTGGTCGCGGATCGCAAGGATCGATCGCACCAGATGCTGATTGTAGCCCATACGGCCCGTAACGCCGTGCAAAATGATCCCGAGACGCGCCATCTTGTTCCTCCCTGTCAGTTTATCGAGCGGCGGGAGTGGGCGTCGCCCGGCCCCCCCAAGCCAGTAACTAAACAGTTACTTGATGACAGATCGAGAGCGGGGCTGTCAATAGCCAAATCTCTTTTTGGCTTTTCAGCGCTTGATGGAGGCGAGCGTCACGTGGACGATATGCTTTTCCCAGCTGTCGAGCTGGGCAGGATCGATCAGGTCGCGGCCAAAGATCGTCGAAAGCGTGTATTGGTTCGAAAGGTAGAAATAGCCAAGCGAGGCAATGGTCAGGTAGACGTGAAGGGGGTCGGCATTCTCGGCGAAGACGCCTTCCTTCTTGCCGCGGTCGAGAACGTCAGAAAGTTCACCGATCAGATGCGAATGTAATTCCTTGAGACGAACGGACTGGCGAAGCCAGCGAGCACGATGCAGGTTTTCGGTGCCGAGCAGGCTGAGGAATTCCGGATGCTCGAGAAAGTAGCGCCAAGTGAAGAGGGCGAGTTCGCCAATCCCCTCTTCTGGGCTGCGGTCACCGATATGCAGCGCGCGCTCTGCCGTGCGGATATTGACATAGGCCTCCTCCAGCACGTGCAGATAAAGCTGCTCCTTGTCGCCGAAATAGTGATAGAGCATGCGCTTGTTGGTCCCGGCTCGTTCAGCAATGGCATCGACGCGCGCCCCGCCCATGCCGTTTTCGGCAAATTCGCGCGTGGCCGCTTCCAGGATTGCACTGCGGGTCCGCTCGGGGTCGCGCTGCAGCACACGCTCGCTGGGAGCGCGCTTGACTTTTTTCTTTCCTCCACTCTCGCCGGTACTGTCCATCGGCTTATCTCCCCAGACATTCTGTTGTGCTCATAAAGCTTCGGTGCAAGATTGTAAAAGCGGAAACCTGGGAGGAGAACCTCACCAAATTATCATCGCTTGACAGGCCCGATGCTTGTCCATAGCTTGTAACCAGTTAGTTATTTGTTGCAAGTGAAACCAGCAAGGAGCGTGTGGAGGCGCTCCCCTCGGGAGGAGGAACAGATGACCTTAAGCGTAAGTAGACGTAACTTCATGGCGGGCGGAGCGACGCTTCTCTCGCTTGCGGCACTGGGACCCAGTGCCTTTGCGCAGGATGCTCGCCTGCGTTTGATCTGGTGGGGATCCCAGCCGCGCGCTGACCGCACCAACAAGGTGTCCGATCTCTATAAAGCAAAGCATGCCGGCACATCGATCACCGGCGAGTTCCTCGGCTGGAGCGACTACTGGCCACGTCTGGCGACGCAGGTCGCTGGCCGTAACGCTCCCGACGTGATCCAGATGGATTACCGTTATATCGTTGAATACGCCCGCCGCGGCGCGCTGGCACCGCTCGATTCCTATATGCCCTCGAAACTCAATCTGGACGATTTCGATCCGGCCCAGATCGAGGGCGGCAAGGTCGATGGCAAGTTCTATGGCGTGAGCCTTGGCGCCAACTCCGCGGCCACGGTATTGAACACGACGGCTTTTGAGGAGGCCGGCGTCGATTTGCCGACGAAATCGACGACGTGGGAAGAGTTCGGCAAGATCGGTGCGGAAATTACCAAGGCCGGAAAGCGCAAAGGTTTCTTCGGCTTCGCCGATGGCAGCGGCAACGAGCCGCTCCTCGAAAACTATCTGCGCCAGCGCGGAAAAGCTCTCTATACGGCGGATTCGAAGATCGCCTTCGGCCCGGAGGAAGTGAGCGAATGGTTCGATATGTGGTCCAAGTTCCGCGAAGCCGGCGCCTGCGTCACGCCGGATATCCAGGCGCTCTACAAGGACACCATCGATACCAGCCCGGTCACGATCGGAAAGGCTGCCGCAGACTACGCGCATAGCAACCAGTTTGTCGGCTATCAGGCAACGAACAAGGACAAGCTGACGCTGAGCAACTACATGCTCATTACGAAGGAATCGAAGGGCGGGCATTACCGCAAGCCGTCGATGTTCTTCTCGGTCTCGGCACAATCGAAGGTGATCGATCAGGCCGTCGACTACGTCAACTTCTTCGTGAAGGACCCGGATGCAGCATTGGTGCTCGACGTCGAGCGCGGCATTCCTGAATCCAAGGCGATGCGTGACATCGTCGCCACGAAGCTTGATGCGAGCGGTAAAATCCCGCTCGAATATGTTGGTGGTCTTGGCGATCTGGCCGGCCCGCTGCCGCCGCCGCCGCCCTCGGGTGCCGGCGAGGGGCAGGTCGTGCTGCGGACGATCTCTGAGCAGGTGGCCTTTGGTCAGCTGACACCAGCCGACGCCGGTAAGCAGCTTGTGGACGAAATCACGCGCCTTCTCGCACGGGGCTGATCCATATGAGCAACGCGATGCGCACGACGCCCGCAGGGGCAGTCACGGTTGAACGGTATTCAGGCGCGGTTGCCGACAGTCGCTTCAAGCGGCTGTGGAACGCAAACGCTCCGGGATATCTCTTCCTGCTGCCTTGGCTTCTCGGCTTCTTCGGGCTGACGCTCGGACCTGCCCTGATTTCGCTCTACCTGTCCTTCACCGACTTCGACATGTTGAGGTCGCCAGGCTGGGTGGGCACTGCGAACTACGTGCGCATCGCCACCGCTGATCCGAAATTCGCTGCCGCGATGACGGTTACGCTGACTTATGTCGTGCTTTCCGTCCCCTTCAAGCTGACTTTCGCGCTCATGGTCGCGCTGGCGCTGAACCGCGGTGTGCGCGGTTTGCCGATCTACCGCGCCATTTTCTATCTCCCGTCACTGCTTGGCGGCAGCGTCGCGATTGCCGTCCTTTGGCGTCAGCTTTTCGCAGGCGACGGGCTCGTCAACGCGGCCCTCGCGCAATTCGGCATTCAGGGGCCGAGCTGGATTTCGCACCCGAGCTATTCGATCTATACGCTGGTGGCGCTCAGCGTCTGGCAGTTCGGTTCGCCGATGATCATCTTCCTCGCCGGCCTGCGGCAGATCCCGCAGGATATGTATGAGGCTGCGAGCCTCGATGGCGCCTCGAAGTTCCGGCAATTCTACAAGATTACACTGCCGCTTCTGACGCCCGTCATTTTCTTCAACGCAGTCGTCCAGACGATCGATGCCTTCAAGGCTTTCACGCCTGCTTTCATCATCTCCGGCGGCACCGGCGGCCCGATCAATTCGACGCTGTTCTACACGCTCTACCTCTATCAGGAAGCCTTCGGAAACTTCCGCATGGGCTATGCCTCGGCACTTGCGTGGATCCTGGTGATCATCATAGCGATCTTCACCGCCTTCTCGTTCCTGACCTCGCGTTACTGGGTGCACTACGATGACTGAGATGACCGCTACGATAACCGCGGCCAAGCCGCCATCCGACGTCAACAAGCGTAGTCTGCAGGGATCGATCGTCGTTCATGCATTGCTGATCGCCGCCTCGCTCCTCATGCTCTATCCGTTGCTGTGGATGGTGTCCGCTTCGGTGCGACCGGAGAACGAAATCTTTTCGTCGACGTCGATCATCCCCTCGTCCATCGATTTCGCGTCCTATGTTCGCGGCTGGGTCGGCCTCGATATCAGCTTCGGCAGGTTCTTCTGGAACTCGCTGGTGATTTCGGTCCTGACGGTCATCGGCAATGTCGTTGCCTGCTCGCTGGCGGCTTATGCTTTCGCGCGTCTGCGCTTTGCCGGCCGGAATTTCTGGTTCGCGATCATGCTCGGTACGTTGATGATCCCGTATCACGTGACGCTGATCCCGCAATACGTGCTCTTCCTCAACCTCGGCTGGGTCAACACGATCCTGCCGCTGGTCGTGCCGAAGTTTCTGGCGAGCGATGCCTTCTTCATCTTCCTCATGGTGCAGTTCTTCCGCGGCATCCCGCGCGAACTCGATGAGGCCGCGATGATGGACGGCTGCAGTGCCTGGCGTATCTATTGGAAGATCATGCTGCCGCTTTCGCTGCCGGTTCTGGCGACGGCCGCAATCTTCTCTTTCATCTGGACCTGGGACGACTTCTTCGGCCCGCTGATCTACCTGAACGACATGAACACCTACACCATCCAGCTGGGCCTTCGAACCTTCGTCGATTCGACGAGTGCATCGGATTGGGGCGGGTTGTTCGCCATGTCGACGCTTTCGCTCGTGCCCGTGTTCTTCTTCTTCCTCTTCTTCCAGCGCATGCTGATCGAAGGTATCGCCACGACCGGCATGAAGCGCTGATGCTGATAAGGAAAGTTGCATGAGTATCAAGACTGTCGCCATCGTCGGCTGCGGTATCGGGCGCTCTCACATCGTCGAGGGCTACCTGCCGCACCCGGACAAGTTCAAGGTCGCGGCGATCTGTGACCTGAACGAAGAGCGCCTGAAGGCCGTCGGCGATGAGTTCGGCATCGACCGCCGCACGACCTCCTTCGCCGAGCTTCTCAGCGACGACAGCATCGACATCATCGATATCTGTACGCCGCCCGGCATCCATCTTGAACAGGTGGTCGCAGCCCTTGGTGCCGGCAAGCACGTCGTCTGCGAAAAGCCGCTGACCGGATCGCTTGCCGGTGTCGACGAAATCATGAAGGCGGAAAAGGCTGCCAAGGGCACCCTTATGCCGATCTTCCAGTATCGTTACGGCGACGGCGTAGAGAAGGCGAAGCGCATCATCGACGCAGGAATCGCCGGCAAGTTCTATATGGGTTCGGTCGAGACCTTCTGGCTGCGCAAGCCGGAGTATTATGCCGTTCCATGGCGCGGCAAATGGGCGACGGAGCTCGGCGGCGTGCTCGTCACGCATGCGCTCCACCTGCACGACATGCTCTTCCATCTCGCCGGTCCCGCCGCCCGGGTGTTCGGTCGCGTCGCGACCCGCGTCAATGATATCGAGGTGGAGGATTGCGCTTCCGTCAGCCTTCTGATGCAGAACGGCGCCTTCGTCTCGCTCTCGTGCACGCTGGGCTCGCAGCAGGAGATCAGCCGGCTGAGGCTGCATTTCGAGAACGTCACGTTCGAGAGCAACCACGAGCCCTATTCGCCCGGCAAGGACCCTTGGCAGATCATTGCCGCCAATGACGAAGTGCAAGCAAGGATCGATGCGGCGCTTGGCGACTGGCGCTCCGTCGCCCCCCGCTTCAACACCCAGATGGCGCGGTTTCATGATTATCTGAGCGGCAGGGGCCTGCTGCCGGTCACGAGCGGCGATGCGCGCCGTGCGCTGGAGTTGGTCACTGCGATCTATCAATCGTCCGATAGCGGGGCCGATGTCGCTCTGCCGATTGGTCCTGAAAGCCCGAAATACGCCGATTGGCGCGCGAGAACGCGATAAGGAACAGGGGAGGGTTTTTAGACGATGGCTACAAGTGTCGTTCTTCAGAAGGTCGAGAAGCGCTATGGAGCTGTGGACGTCATCCACGGCATCGATCTTGCAATTGACCCCGGCGAGTTCGCGGTTTTCGTCGGCCCCTCCGGCTGCGGCAAGTCCACGCTGCTGCGCATGATCGCTGGTCTCGAGGAGATCTCCGGCGGTGCGCTGCTGCTCGACAACGAGCGTATGAATGAAGTGGCGCCGGCCAAGCGTGGCATCGCCATGGTCTTCCAGTCCTATGCGCTTTATCCGCATATGTCGGTCTACAAGAACCTCGCCTTCGGTCTGGAGACCGCCGGCTACAAGAAGGCCGAAATAGAGCCGAAAGTTCGCCGGGCTGCCGAAATTCTGCAGATCCAGAAGCTTCTCGAACGGAAACCGAAGGCACTGTCCGGCGGCCAGCGCCAGCGCGTTGCGATCGGTCGCGCCATTGTACGTGAGCCGCGCATCTTCCTGTTCGACGAACCCTTGTCGAACCTCGACGCGGAACTGCGCGTCCAGATGCGCGTCGAGATCTCGCGGCTCCATCGCAATCTCGGCAACACCATGATCTACGTAACCCACGACCAGGTCGAAGCCATGACCATGGCGGACAAGATCGTGGTTCTGAACTCGGGACGGATCGAACAAGTCGGGGCGCCGCTTGATCTTTACAACAATCCGGCAAATCGCTTCGTCGCAGGCTTCATCGGCAGCCCGAAGATGAACTTCCTGAAGGCGAAGATCGAGCAGGTGAGCGATGGCGGCACGACGGTCAACGTCTGCGGCAGCTCCATCCGCCTGCCGCGCCGCTTGAAGGGGTCGGCCGGTCAGGAGGTTACCTTCGGCATCCGGCCGGAACATCTATCCGTCACCGATGGCGGCATTGCGCTGGCGACCGTCAATGTCGATCTGGTCGAAAACCTCGGCGGCGCGACGATGCTCTATACGACGACACCCGATCACCAGCAATTGACGGTGGCTCTGGATGGCCAGCAGAAGGTCGAACGCGGCGCCAACGTGAAGGCATCATTCGACCCCGCCCGTTGCCATGTCTTCGACGGCTCCGGCGCCACGATATGAGGCCTTCTTGACAGGCGATCCCGCTCTGGCCCATCATTTTGAGGGTGCGGCCGCGAGGGGGAAAGCGTGACGCCTGAGGATAGGATTCGTGCACTCGGCATATGGCAAGGGCCGATTGAAATCACGCCGATTGCCGGCGGCATAACCAACCGGAACTACCTGGTAACCGATCGGGCGGTGCGCCGCGTCGTGCGGCTTGGCGCCGACATTCCGATCCATCATATCAGCCGGCAGAACGAACTCGCCGCCAGCCAAGCTGCGCATGCGGCCGGCCTTTCGCCTGCAGTCATCCATCATGCGCCTGGCGTGCTCGTTCTCGATTTCATCGAGGCGCGAGCGCTGACTGCCGAAGATATCCAGGATGCGCGAATGCTCGCGCGTGTCGTGCCGCTGGTTCGTGCCTGCCATCATGACGTTGCGCGTCATTTCCGCGGGCCGGCGACGATCTTCTGGGTCTTCCATGTCATTCGCGATTACGTTGCCAACCTGAAAGCCGCCGGAAGCATCCATGCGCCGATGCTGCGGCGTTGCGCAGAAAAGGCAGAGGTACTGGAACACGCCGCCGGCCCGTTCGACATCGCCTTCGGTCACAACGACCTTCTCGCCGCGAACTTCCTCGACGACGGCAAGCGTCTCTGGCTGATCGATTGGGATTACGCAGGCTTCAACACCCCGCTTTTCGACCTTGGTGGCCTGGCGTCGAACAACGAGCTTTCGGAAGACGCGGAGCGGGACATGCTGGAGGCCTATTTCGATCGGCCGCTGACGCCGGACCTTGAGCGCCGCTACAGCGCCATGAAATGCGCATCGCTGCTCCGCGAGACACTATGGAGCATGGTTTCGGAAATCCACTCCACCATCGATTTCGATTACGCCGCCTATACCGCCGAAAACCTCGCCCGCTTCGAGCGCGCTTTCAAGGCATTTGAACAGGATCGATAGAATGACGAAGGAACTACCCAAGACGGCGAAAGCCGTGGTGATCGGCGGCGGCATCATTGGCTGCTCCACGGCCTATCACCTTGGCAAGCTCGGCTGGACGGACACGGTGCTGCTTGAGCGCAAGAAGCTCACCTCCGGCACGACATTCCATGCCGCGGGCCTCGTCGGTCAGCTGCGCTCGAGCGCCAACATAACCCAGCTGCTCGGCTACTCTGTCGATCTCTACAAGAAGCTGGAAGATGAGACCGGCCTCGGCACCGGCTGGAAGATGAACGGCGGCCTGCGTCTTGCCTGCAACGCAGAGCGCTGGACGGAGGTGAAACGGCAGGCGACGACCGCCCAATCCTTCGGTCTCGACATGCGGCTGCTCACCCCGCAGGAAGCCTTCGAGCTCTGGCCGCTGATGACGATCGATGATCTCATCGGCGCCGCCTATCTGCCGACCGACGGCCAGGCCAATCCTTCCGACATCACGCAGGCGCTCGCCAAGGGGGCACGCATGTCCGGTGTATCGATCTTCGAGGATACCGAAGTCCTCGATCTCGAAATCGACAAAGGCAGGATACGCGCAGTCATCACCGAGCACGGCCGCATCGAATGCGAGCGCGTCGTCGTCTGTGCCGGGCAGTGGACACGGGCGTTTGCTGCCCGGTTCGGCGTCAACGTACCGCTCGTTTCCGTCGAGCATCAGTACATCATCACCGAATCCTTCGGCGTCCCCTCAAACCTGCCGACGCTACGCGACCCCGACCGCCTGACCTACTACAAGGAAGAAGTCGGCGGCCTGGTCATGGGCGGTTACGAGCCGAACCCGATCCCGTGGGCGGTGAACGGCATTCCTGATGGGTTCCACTACACGCTGCTCGACAGCAATTTCGATCATTTCGAGCAGATCATGGAGCAGGCGCTAGAACGCGTTCCGGGTCTGCAGAACGCCGGCGTCAAGCAATTGCTGAACGGCCCTGAGAGCTTCACGCCGGACGGCAATTTCATCCTCGGGGAAGCGCCGGAGTTGAAGAACTTCTTCGTCGGCGCCGGGTTCAACGCGTTCGGCATAGCCTCGGCCGGGGGCGCCGGGATGGCGCTTGCCGAATGGGTGGCAAAGGGCGAGCCTCCCTACGATCTCTGGCCGGTCGATATTCGCCGCTTCGGCCGCCCGCACTTCGACACCGACTGGGTCCGCACCCGCACGCTCGAAGCCTATGGCAAGCATTACACGATGGCGTGGCCCTTCGAGGAGCATTCGAGCGGCCGCCCCAGCCGCAAGTCGCCACTTTACGATCGGCTGAAGGCGCAGGGCGCCTGCTTCGGCGAGAAGCTCGGCTGGGAGCGGCCGAACTGGTTCGCCGACCTCTTCGCCAATGAAGAGCCGAAGGATATCTATACCTACGGCCGTCAGAACTGGTTCGATGCCGTCGGCCGCGAGCACAAGGCGGTGCGCGAGGCGGCTGTGATTTTTGACCAAACTTCATTTGCGAAGTTCGTGCTGAAGGGCAGGGATGCGGAGGCCGCTCTGTCCTGGATCGCCTCCAACGACGTGGCAAGGCCGGCGGGAACTCTCACCTACACGCAGATGCTGAACGACAAAGGCGGCATCGAATGCGACCTGACGGTCGCCCGTATCGCCGAGAACGAATATTACATCGTCACAGGTACGGGCTTTGCGACCCACGACTTCGATTGGATTGCCCGCAATATTCCCGAGGGAATGCACGCCGAACTGGTCGATGTCACATCGGCCTATTCCGTACTTTCGCTGATGGGGCCGAATGCCCGCGCCGTTCTGGAAAAGGTGACCTCGGCCGATGTGTC
Organism: Rhizobium sp. SVR5-9E; assembly: GCF_056755095.1. NCBI lineage: Bacteria > Pseudomonadati > Pseudomonadota > Alphaproteobacteria > Hyphomicrobiales > Rhizobiaceae > Rhizobium > Rhizobium sp. SVR5-9E. The sequence continues at coordinate 20,192 of NZ_JBNDHS010000009.1, forward strand.
GAATGCAGCCTTCCCCTTCGGTCGCGTCCGAACGATCGGCATTGCCGGCTGCCCGGTACGGGCACTGCGCATCACCTATGTCGGCGAACTCGGTTATGAGCTGCATGTTCCGGTCGAATATGCGACGACAGTCTACGATGCGCTGATGGCGGCGGGTGGCGGGCTTGGCCTCGTCAATGCCGGGTATCGTGCCATCGAAAGCTGCCGGCTGGAGAAGGGCTATCGTGCCTGGGGTTCGGATATCGGCCCTGACCATACGCCGGTCGAAGCGGGACTTACCTGGGCCGTCAAGACGAAGAAGAACGTTGCCTTTCGTGGCCGCGAGGCGATCGAGCGCCAGCTTACGGGCGGCGTGAAGAAGATGCTCGCCTGTCTCGTGCCGGACGATCCCGAGATCGTCCTTCTCGGGCGCGAAACTACCTATCGCAATGGCAAACGTGTCGGCTGGCTCTCCAGCGGCGGCTTCGGCTATACCGTCGGCAAGCCGATCGGCTACGGCTATATCCGCAATCCCGATGGCGTGACGGCGGATTTCGTGCTGGCAGGAAGCTACGAGCTGGACGTCGCCAGGGAGCGGGTGCCGTGCACGGTGTCGTTGAAACCGCTTTATGACCCGGAGATGAAGAGGGTGAAGGCGTAGTGCAGCCCTCGCTATTTGGGGGACAGGCAACCCCGCCTTCCCTCATTCCTGTGACAAGCACAGGAATGAGGGAAGGCGGCTGTCGCCGCATGCTGCCACTGAAAGCCCAGGCTTCAAATCAGCGGCAGCTTGTTGTCCTGGATCAGGATTTCCAGCTTGTTGGCGACGTCTTCCGTCCAGGCCACATTCTTCGTGAGTGCCGCAGGGAAAAGTCCGGGCAAGCCGAAAAGCGCCGCCGAAACAGCCGGGCCATTCCGCGGCACGTCGGCAAGGATAGCTGCAATCTCGGCCGATCGCGGATCGCGCAGCTCATAGCGTTGGCCGTTCCGATCGACACCCAGTGCGTAGCGCATCCACGCGGCAACTGCGATTGCGTAGGTCTCCGCCTTGCTGCCATGAGCAAGCGCTTCCGTTGCCGGCTCCAGCAGCCGCTGCGGCAGCTTCTGCGTGCCGTCCATGGCGATCTGATAGGTGCGGTGGGCGATCGCCTTGTTTGCAAAGCGTGCTATTAGCTCGTCTGCGTAATGGTCCAGATCAATGCCGGGAACAGGATCGAGCGTTGCCGCCGCCGAGTTCATCTGCCGCCGTGCAAGCGCGGCCAGACCGGCGTCGTCCATGACGTCACGAACGTATTCATAGCCACCTATGTATCCGAGGTAGGCGAGCAGAGAATGCGCCCCGTTCAGCATTCGGAGCTTCATCTTTTCATAGGCTGAAACCTCCTCGACCATCAGCGCACCGGCCTTCTCCCACGCAGGACGGCCATTCGCGAAATGGTCCTCGATCACCCATTGGGTGAAGGGCTCGGTCTCGATCGCTGCCAGATCCACCCGCCCGGTCAGGCGTTCGGCATCGGCATAGGTGGCGTCGGTACTCGCCGGCGTGATGCGATCGACCATGGTCGACGGAAAAGGCACGTTCTCCTCTATCCAGTCGTGCAAATCGGGATCGATGCGGCTCGCGAATTCGAGGACGAGGCGCTTCAGGACCGCACCGTTGCTTGGCAGATTGTCGCAGCTGAGCGGCGTAAAGGGCGCAATGCCTTTTTCCCGCCGCCGGGCCAGCCCCTCGACAAGGTAGCCAACAACGCCGCGCGGCGCATGCCGGTTTGCAAGATCGGCAGCGATGTCGGCATGGTTGAGATCGAGGCCGCCGCTGTGCGGATCAAAACCATAGGCCTTTTCCGTCACCGTCAGACTGACAATGCGGATCGCAGGGTCTTCGAGGCGTTGCAGCAGCCCTGCGGGATCACGCGTCGCAACATGCGCCTTGAGAATCGGACCCACGACCTGGGCCGTCGTTCCCGACGTATCGCGGATCAGCATCGTATAGAGGCCGTTCTGCTCGTTCAGGTGATCCGCAACATCGGCGGTGCGAAGGCTTGCAACCTCGATACCCCAATCGCCACCGCCCGCCGCGAGCGCCGCATCGGTGAAGGGTGCGAAATGCGCACGAAAGAAAGCGCCGGGTCCGAGATGCAGAATGCCGGCCTTCAGCTGGCTTCGATCATAGGCCGGAAGCCTGGCCGCCGGCGCGAGACCGGTCAGGTTTTGCAGTCGCTCCGTCACAGCTTGTACGCCTTCTTCGCATTGTCATAGGAAAGGTCCCGGGCGACGATTTCGGCATCCGCCTTTGAAATCCGGTGCTCGGCTGCAAGCTGCGCCAGGAAGCGGCAGACCTCACGGCGCCAGACATCGTGGCGGGCGGGGATCGAGAGCAGCGCGCGCGTATCGTCGTTGAAGCCTGCGAGATTGACGAAGCCCGCGGTCTCGACCACCTGGTCGAGATAGCGACGGATGCCGTTCGGGCTGTCGTGGAACCACCAAGGCGGCCCGATCATCAGGCATTCCCAGTGCCCAGCCATCGGCGCCAGTTCGCGGGCATAGGTCGTCTCGTCGAGGGTGAAGAGCAGGACCTTTAGACCGGGCGCGTGGCCATATTTCGAAAGCAGCGCGTTCAGCCCGCCGACCCAATCCGTGCGGGTGGGAATATCCGCGCCCATGTTCGGTCCGCGCGTCTGGAAAAGGGTGCTGTCGGTGTTGCGGCGCGAACCGGCATGGATCTGCATCACCATGCCGTCTTCGGCCGAAAGCCCGGCCATTTCCGTCATCATCAGGCCACGGAAGAGTTCGGCCTCGGCTGCTGTAAGCGGTCCCTTCAGAGCCTTGTCGAGCAGCGCCTGCTTGTCGGCAAGCGGAAGATCGGCTGTAAACGCCGTCGGCACGCCGTGGTCCGTCGCCGTTGCGCCGAACTGGCGGAAGAAGGCGCGGCGCTTGCGGTGTGCGTCGATCATGCCGTCCCAGCGTGTAACATCGCTGCCGGTGATTTCGCCGAACTTGATCAGGTTGTCGCGGAAGCCGGCGGCGTCAGGATCGGTGACGCTATCAGGCCGGTAGGTCGTGCGGACCTTGCCGATCCAGCCGTCCTTCTGCATCTTCTGGTGATGAACGAGTGGGTCGAGCGCACCTTCCGTGGTCGCGATCGTTTCGATACCGAAACGGCTGTGCAGGGCACGCGGGCGGAATTCGGGTTTGGCCAGCTGCTCGTTGATGTGGTCGTAGCGCCTGTCGGCATTATCTGGCGTCAGCGGTTCCGTGCAGCCGAGCACAGCGGACATTGCATGATCGACCCACAGGCTCGACGGCGTACCCCGGAAAAGGTGATACCGCGCAGCGAAAGCGCGCCAGATCGTGCGACCCTGAGCGACCGGCTTGCCATCAAGGCGCGGCACGCCGAGCTCGTCGAGCTTGGAGCCTGTGCTGTGCAGCATGCGGAAGAGATAGTGATCGGGAATGACAAGCAGCGAAGCCGCGTCCTCGAACGGCTTATCGTCGGCGAACCAGGCCGGTTCAGTGTGCCCATGCGGGCTGACGATCGGAAGATTGCGGACCGTCTCGTAGAGGTCGCGCGCGATGGTTCGTGTTGCCGGATCGGCCGGAAAGAGCCGGTCCGGATGAAGAAAGCCGTTCCCTACATCCATCAGATATCCTCCCTGATAGCGTAGGGCCTACCTCACCAACGAGGGGACGACAAGCCCTATTAGTAACTAAACGGTTCACTTTCGGAATCGTTTTTCGCGAGCCTCGAAAGAATTGACCTGAAGGCCTGTTTCGGCTTTGAAAGGCCACTTATTGCCGGGAGAGAAATCGATGGCCGAAGAGACAAGCCGCATCACCAAGCTCGAGGAGACGGTTGCGCATCAGGCAAAGACGATCGACGAGCTTTCCGATCAACTTGCGGAACAATGGAAGGTTGTCGAGCAGATGCGCGCGAAACTCGACCGCCTGACGGAGCGTTTTCTGTCGCTGGAGGAGCAATCGCTGGAAGCGCCGACGATAACAAAGCCGCCGCATTATTGAGGCGGAAATAAAAAGGGCGCCCGGGGCGCCCTTTGTTTGGTTCAGAGATTGCCGATGCAGAGATACTTCATTTCGAGGTAGTCGTCTGCGCCATGGCGCGAGCCCTCACGGCCAAGGCCGGATTGCTTGATGCCGCCGAACGGTGCCGTCTCGGTGGACATCAGCCCGGTATTGATGCCGACCATGCCGTATTCCAGCGCCTCGGCAACCTTCCAGACCTTCTTCAGATCGCCCGCGAAGAAATAGGCAGCAAGGCCGAATTCCGTGTCGTTCGCCTGGGCGATGACTTCCTCGACAGTATCGAAGCGGAAGAGCGGCGCAACGGGACCGAAGGTTTCCTCCCTGGCGACCTTCATGCCCTTGGCGACGCCGGTCAGAACGGTCGGCGTGAAGAAGGTGCCCGCACCTTCGATGCGCTTGCCGCCGGTCAGCACCTTGGCGCCCTTGGAAAGCGCGTCGCTGACGTGATCCTCGACCTTGGCAAGGCCCTGCTCGTCAATCAACGGGCCGATCGCGACGCCGGCCGTGAAACCGTCGCCGACCGACATCGCGTCCACCTTCGCGGCCAGCTTGGCCGCGAATGCGTCGTAGATGCCGGACTGCACGTAGAGCCGGTTGGCGCAGACGCAGGTCTGACCCGCATTGCGGTATTTCGAGGCGATCGCACCTTCGACGGCGGCATCGAGATCGGCATCGTCGAAGACGATGAACGGCGCGTTGCCGCCAAGCTCGAGGCTCACCTTCTTGATCTGGTCAGCGCACTGGCGCATCAGGATGCGGCCGACTTCCGTCGAACCGGTGAAGCTGATCTTGCGGACCTTATCGTTGCCGCAGAGCTCCTTGCCGATCGCCGGGCCGTCTTCGCCTACGATGACATTGAAGACGCCGGCCGGAACGCCGGCCTGCTCGGCAAGAACCGCGAGCGCAATCGCCGAAAGCGGCGTCTGCTCGGCGGGCTTGGAAACGACGGTGCAGCCGACGGCAAGTGCAGGAGCGATCTTGCGGGTGATCATCGCGGCCGGGAAGTTCCAGGGCGTGATCGTGCCGACGACGCCGACGGGCTGCTTGATGACAATCATGCGCTTGTCGTTCGACGGCGCAGGAATCGTTTCGCCGTAGATGCGCTTGGCTTCCTCGGCATACCATTCGATGTAGGCAGCGGCGTAGAGGATTTCGCCGCGGGCTTCCGGAAATGGCTTGCCCATCTCGGCCGTCAGGATCGCGGCCAGCTCGTCGGCATTGGCAACCATCAGATCGAACCACTTCCGCAGGATTGCGCTGCGTTCCTTTGCAGGACGTGCTGCCCAGGCGGGCTGGGCGGCGTAAGCGGCGTCGATCGCCACGCGCGTTTCGGCTGCGCCCATATCCGGTAGCGAAGCGAGGACTTCGCCGGTCGCCGGGTTCAGAACATCGAAGGTTTTCGTGGCTCCGCCTTTCGTCCACTCGCCATTGATGTAGCCGGTGTCGCGGAGGAATGGTGAGGAAAAGGGAACGTGCTTGGTCAGTGCAGTCGTGAATGCCATGTCATTTACTCCGAAGGGCGGTTACTTGCCCGCACTTGCTTCAAGGATTGAGGCTTCGAGGATATCGAGCGCTTCGCCGAAGATATCGTCCTGAATGGTAATCGGGGCAAGGAAGCGGATGACGTTTCCGTGCACGCCGCAGGTCAAAAGAATGAGACCTTTCTCCAGCGCGATCAGGCGAACCTTGTTGGCAAACTCGGCGCTTGGCAGCTTGGTGGTCTTGTCATTGAACTCGACGGCGTTCATGAAACCCGGACCGCGGATGTCGGCGATCTCGGCCGCCTTGTCGCGCAGCGATTCCAGCCGCTGCTTCAGGCGGCCGCCGAGCTGATTGGCGCGATTGCAGAGATCCTCGTCCTTGATCACGTCGAGGACGGCATGGGCAGCGGCGATGCCAAGCGGGTTGCCGCCATAGGTGCCGCCGAGGCCGCCCGGTCCCGGGGCATCCATGATTTCCGCCCGGCCGGTGACTGCAGCCAGCGGGAAACCGCCGGCGAGGCTCTTCGCCATGGTTATCAGGTCGGGTGCGACCTCATGATGATCCATCGCAAACATCTTGCCGGTGCGAGCAAAGCCCGTCTGCACCTCGTCAGCAATTAAGAGAATGCCGTGCCGGTCGCAAAGCTCGCGAAGCGCTTTCATGAAGGCCGTTGGAGCCGGATAGAAGCCGCCTTCGCCCTGGACCGGCTCGATGATGATTGCGGCAACGCGCTGCGGATCGACGTCCGCTGCAAACAGCTTGTTCAGCGCCGCGAGCGGTTGTTCGGCGGTGACGCCATGCAGTTCGACAGGGAAGGGCACATGGAAAACGTCGCCTGGCATTGCGCCGAAGCCGACCTTATAGGGCACGACCTTGCCTGTCAGCGCCATGCCCATAAATGTGCGGCCGTGGAAGCCGCCGCCAAAGGCGATGACGGCCGAGCGGCCGGTCGCAGCGCGCGCGATCTTCACGGCGTTTTCGACGGCCTCGGCTCCCGTCGTCACGAAGATCGTCTTCTTGGCGAAGTCCCCGGGCGTCAGCTGGTTCAGGCGTTCTGCGAGATGCACATAGCTTTCGTAGGGCACGACCTGATGGCAGGTGTGGGTGAAGCGATCCAGCTGCTCCTTGACCGCTGCGATCACGCGTGGATGGCGGTGACCCGTATTGAGCACCGCGATGCCGGCAGCGAAATCAATATAGCGCCGCCCCTCCTTGTCCCAGATCTCGGAATTTTCCGCGCGGTCAGCATAGATCTGCGTGGTCATGCCGACGCCGCGGGAAATCGCAGCGTTCTTCCGGTCTGTAAGGGTGATCGCGTTCATCGTTGCGCTCCTGCGCTCAAAGAGGTGAAATTACCTTGCATAAGTTCTGCAAGATATGTACAAAATTCCTACATTTTTCCTGCAAGAAATCAAGCGGCGTTTACTGCTTCAAACATCAAGGTTTTTGATGGATGCTCGCACCGAAAGATTCTGATAGCGAGCATGTTTGAAACCATAGGCAATCAGGGGTTTGATGCTTGATGAACGACAACGGCCCGGTACGCTATAAGGTGGCCGAAGTGGCAAGGCTGGCAGGCGTTTCCGCCTCCACTGTCCGCCTCTGGGAAAGCCAGGGACTGCTCGTTCCGGAACGCTCCGAAACGGGCCACCGGCAATATAGTGCAGACGACGTCGCCCGGCTGAAGCGGATATCGTGGTATCGCCTCGAGCGCGGCCTCAATCCGGCTGCGATCCGTGAGGCGCTGGAAAATGAGGAGCCGTCGGCCGAAGGCGTGGAGAACGGCGCCGTTTCCGATCTCGGCCGCAGGCTGCGCAGGCTTCGCCATGCCGCGGGAAAGACGCTCGAACAGGTCGCCGGCGATATCGGCGTCACGTCTTCCACGCTCTCGACCCTGGAGCGTACCTCTCAGGGCGTCAGCTTCAAGACCCTGCACGACCTCGCAGAATACTACGGCACAACGGTCTCGCGCCTTTCGGGTGAGGAGAGCGAACAGGGTGCTGAGATTGTCCGTTCCGGCGAATGGCGCACCTGGCCGCAGACCACGCCGGGCGTGACGGTGCAGCTGCTGGCCGAAGGCCGAAGGATGATGGATTGCCACCGGTTTGTGCTGGCACCGGGTGCCGCCAGCGAAGGCGCCTACAGGCACGAAGGAGAGGAGTTCATGCATGTCCTTTCCGGCCGCCTCGAACTCGTTCTCGATTCCGACCAGTTCTTCGATCTCGGTCCCGGCGACTCGCTCTATTTCGAGAGCCGCCGCTATCACTCCTGGCGCAATCGCCACGATGGCGAAACAGTGCTTCTGTGGATCAACACTCCGCCGACATTCTGACGCCGGCAGGGCCGAAAACCGGGTATCGCGCCGCCTGCCTTTGCGCTATAGCGCCACAAGAGACATTGAAACGATAGAGATACTCATGGCCGCCACCATCCGATACCACGAAGGCGATATTTCTGCGGAGGATGCCGCCCGCTACACCGGCGCAATCGCGATCGATACCGAGACGCTTGGCCTTGTGCCCCGCCGCGATCGGCTCTGCGTCGTGCAGCTCTCGTCGGGCGACGGCACGGCCGATGTCATCCGTATCGCCGCCGGCCAGAAGGAAGCACCAAACCTCGTCGCCTTGCTTGCCGATCCAACCCGCCAGAAGATCTTCCACTACGGCCGTTTCGATATCGCCGTGCTCTTCCACACCTTCGGCGTGACGACGGCGCCGGTCTTCTGCACCAAGATCGCCTCCCGTCTGTCACGCACCTATACGGACCGCCACGGTCTGAAGGACAATCTGAAGGAGATGCTCGACGTCGACGTCTCCAAGGCGCAGCAGTCCTCTGATTGGGCAGCGGCAACGCTTTCGCCGGCACAGCTCGAATATGCCGCCTCCGATGTGCTCTACCTGCACGCCCTGCGCGACAAGCTGACCGAGCGGCTGATCCGCGACGGCCGCATCGATCATGCAAACGCCTGCTTCGAATTCCTACCGACTCGCGCGAAGCTCGACCTGCTCGGCTGGGAAGAAGCGGATATCTTCGCCCACAGCTGACCTCTTCAGAACCAAAGACTTTCCTGCAGCGGCCGGACGGGACATCCCTCCGGCCGTTAGCATTTCATTAATGGCCCTTCGATAGGATTTTCATCAATCTTTATGCATTCGGCGGCGCCATGATGCGTCATGCGGACCCGGAGGTTTGCAGACGAATGCGAGGGGCCGGATGAGCGCGGCCCTCTTGTGATCTGCTTCCATCGTCACTTTGCGAAAGAAGGAGCATGCCATGCTGACTCCGGTTCGTGCAGCGTCAAATGTAAGCTTTTCCTCCAACGGTCAGACAGCCGCGCTCGCGACAAGCGGTTGGGAGCGATCAGTCGTCGTGCCGGTCCAGGCTGTCGAGGCCTCCAACCTGAATTCGGCAATTGCCGGCAAGCTCAATCTGCTGCTGATTGCCGCCAAGCAACAAATGTTCGAGGCCCTTCTCGAGGCGATTGAGGCTGCCTCGCGCGCCCTGCCGCTGCCGCGCGAGAGTGACGAAACGGATCTGGTCTTTGCCTCGCGTCTCGCGGATGCGATCCAGAAGTTGCCGCCTGCGAAAATCAACGAGATCGAACGCCAGCTGGCTGCGCAGGGCCAGAACCTGCCGCTGCGCCTCATTGCTGAGGCGTTGAAAAATCCGGCAGGACCGGAAGCTGCTCGCATCATCGCCTATCTGGAAACCCTCCCATACAAAGACCGCGATCTCGCCGCGCGTGCTGTCGTATACTCCTATCGCCAGAACGATGCTTCGCCGCTTCCCGGTGAGCAGCGCCCGAAAATACGTCTCCAAGGGGAAAGCCCGCCCGCCGCTTCATCGAGGGGGCAGTCGGTGACGGCCGCGACCTCGTATCCGGCCGGGCTCAGTCCGGTACGGCAGTCTGCCCAACTGGAGAAACAACCCGTCGAAAACATCGATGCCGTCCTCGATGAGCCCGATACTGCGGAGAGTACAGAGGTCAGACCACAGATCGAGGAAAAATCGCTGCCGGAAGAGCCGAAGGCAATTGTCGGAGAAAGGCTGGAGGCCGCCGGCGAAGAGCCTGTCACGGCGGAGAGCCCAATGGCGGACGAGTTGCCAATCGACGATCTCAAAGAGCAGCCCGTACCGGACGAGCCGGCCACGACCGTTCGAGAAGCGCAGGCAGGACCGCTTGGGTCGAAGGAATTTGCGAAACCCGATTCCGTCATTCCGAAAGCCTGGAGCGGCATACTCGCATCAATGACGGAGAAGGTCTCAGAACTGGTCGTTGCTATCATCGGAGAGCACAACGCCAGCGTTCTCTCGGAAGATCTCGCGACTGAGCACGCACCTACCGCCCTTGCGCTCGAAGAGGCCGCTGCGAAGGAGATGTCCGCTTTGCCGGCTGAAGCCGCTCAAGCGAGAGATGCGCAGCAGGTGGAAGCGGTTGTACGCCCCGCCGGCGCCGACGCTGCCACTCTGGCGCGCGAGCCGAAGGAGGTCGCGGCGCAGCCTGCGCTTGCGCCAGCCGAGCTCACCGAAGCGGCCCAGAAGGCCGGTCTCGTAAAACCCGCCGAGGGCTTCGCCTACGCGCAGCACCCTTACCACTTCGCCAAGCATTCAAGCGAACGCAAGGACGGCGAAATGCATCGCCGGGATCATGAAGGAAGCGGTTCTCAGAACCAGCACGCGCCGTCAGGCGAGCAGCACCAGGATGCCGAAGCAGACGAAGCTGGCCCTGAGGGCGTCTTACCGGACTTGCCTGAGCTGGAGGCTGCGCCGGCAGCGGGCACCGTCGCCGATCCAATTTACGCGCTCTACCAGCGCATGGCTGGCTGGGAATAATCGAAAAGCATTCGATCAAATAAAGAACCCGCCGGATCGCTCCGGCGGGTTCTTTGTCTCAAAGGCTAGAGCGATTACTCGCCGCGGTTCTTCAGAGCCGCGCCGAGGATGTCGCCGAGCGAAGCGCCGCTGTCGGACGAACCGAACTGAGCAACGGCTTCCTTCTCTTCTGCGATTTCCAGCGCCTTGATGGACAGCATGATCTTGCGGTCCTTCTTGGAGAAGTTGGTGACGCGGGCGTCAACAACCTGGCCGACCGAGAAGCGTTCCGGACGCTGCTCGTCGCGATCGCGCGAGAGGTCTGCACGGCGGATGAACGAGGTGATGTCTTCGTGCTCGACGAGCTTCACTTCGATGCCGCCATCGTTGACTGCGATGACTTCGCAGGAAACGACTGCATTCTTGCGCAGGTCGCCGGAAGCAGCTGCTTCGCCGACAGCGTCCTTGCCGAGCTGCTTGATGCCGAGCGAGATGCGCTCCTTTTCGACGTCAACATCGAGAACGACAGCCTTGACGACGTCACCCTTGTTGAACTCTTCGATGACCTGTTCGCCCGGACGGTTCCAGTCGAGGTCGGAGAGGTGCACCATGCCGTCAACGTCGCCGTCGAGACCGATGAACAGGCCGAATTCGGTCTTGTTCTTGACTTCGCCTTCGACTTCAGTGCCGGCCGGATGGTTGCGGGCGAATGCTGCCCACGGATTTTCCAGCGTCTGCTTCAGGCCGAGCGAAATGCGGCGCTTGGACGGATCGACTTCGAGAACGACGACTTCGACTTCCTGGCTCGTGGACAGGATCTTGCCGGGATGTACGTTCTTCTTGGTCCAGGACATTTCCGAGATGTGGATCAGGCCTTCGATGCCCGGCTCCAGCTCGACGAACGCACCGTAGTCGGTGATGTTCGTGACGGTACCGGAGATCTTCTTGCCTTCCGGATACTTGGCCTGGATGCCATCCCACGGATCCGACTCGAGCTGCTTCATGCCGAGCGAGATGCGGTGGGTTTCCTGGTTGATGCGGATGATCTGAACCTTGACCTGCTGGCCGATGTTCAGGATCTCAGACGGATGGTTCACACGGCGCCATGCCATGTCGGTGACGTGCAGCAGGCCGTCGATGCCGCCGAGATCAACGAACGCACCGTAGTCGGTGATGTTCTTGACGACGCCGTCAACAACCTGGCCTTCTTCGAGGTTCTGAACGATTTCAGAACGCTGCTCGGCACGGGATTCTTCCAGAACCGTACGGCGCGAAACCACGATGTTGCCGCGGCGCTTGTCCATCTTGAGGATTTCGAAGGGCTGCGGGTTGTGCATCAGCGGGGATACGTCGCGGATCGGACGGATGTCGACCTGAGAACGCGGCAGGAAGGCGATCGCACCGTCGAGATCGACCGTGAAGCCGCCCTTGACCTGGTTGAAGATCACGCCTTCGACGCGCTCGCCAGCTTCGAACTTGGCTTCGAGCTTGATCCAGCTTTCTTCGCGGCGAGCCTTCTCGCGCGACAGAACAGCTTCGCCAAGTGCGTTTTCGATGCGCTCGACGTAAACTTCGACTTCGTCGCCGACCTTCAGCGAACCGTCCTTGGCACGTGCGCCGAATTCCTTGAGCGCGATGCGGCCTTCGACCTTCAGGCCGACGTCAACAACGGCGACATCCTTTTCGATGCCGGTGACGATGCCCTTGGTGACATAGCCTTCAGCCAGATCGTTCTTGGCAAAGGACTCTTCGAGAAGGGCCGCGAAATCCTCGCGAGAGGGAGTAGCTACTGACATAAAATCTCCTGCGTGGCCTTCGATAGCTGCAAGGCCCACGTATGCGCCGGTTGGTTCGTGTTGAACGGGCCTGAACCCAGTCCGCCTCCCTGTCAGGAAGCAATCCGGCGCTTGGACGGAATTTCAGGCTTTTCAGAAGCGCCCCGCAAAGGCGGGAAAGCACTCGAATTCAGTTGTTTCGGCTCAAGGCCGCATCGATGATCGACTTTGCGGCTTGAAACGCGGCCTCTATACTCATTTCCGACGTATCAAGCAAGTGCGCGTCATCAGCTGGTTTCAAGGGGCTGTCGGCCCGTCCCATGTCGCGTTCGTCGCGTCGCTTCACATCCTCGAAAATCGCGTCGAAATCGGCAGTTCCTCCCTTGCCGATGATCTCGTCATAGCGGCGCTTTGCGCGCACCTCCGGAGAGGCCGTCACATAGAGCTTTACGGGTGCACCGGGGCAGACGACGGTGCCGATATCGCGCCCGTCGAGCACCGTGCCCGGCGCCCTTTCCGAAAACCGCCGCTGCGCCTCGACCAGCGCCCGGCGCACGGCCGGCATGACGGCAATCTTCGAGGCGGCTTCGCCGATCTCGTGGCTCGAAAGTATATCACGATTGAGCCCGCTGAGTTCAATCTTGTGGGCCATCTTTTCCGCGACCTGCTCGTCATCGAGCGCCAGCCCCGCATCGAGCAAGGCCTTTGCCGTAGCGCGATAGGTCAGCCCCGTATCCAGATGGTGGAACCGGTATTCATCGGCGATCCGGCGCGATAGCGTGCCCTTGCCTGCTGCTGCCGGCCCGTCGATGGCGATCGTAAATGTCTTGCTCAATGATTACCTTCCAGCCCGCCGTAGCGCTTTACCAGATCCACCATCTCCGCCTGGCCTTCCACCTCGTTCAAACCGGATGCCACCCCTTCGCGGTCTGCGACTGGCCGGTTCTGGCTGACCTTCCATTTGCCCTCGATCGCCGCGATCTCGATCTCGACGCCGATGATGCCTTTCAGCTGCGCCCGGACAAAATCCTCCGGCGCATCGTGGACGGCCCATGGTTCTTCGCGATTGCCTTCCTGCTGGCCGGTGATGGCGTTGATCTGCCGCAGCAGCCACTCGGCATTGTCGATAACTCGTGCTGGACCGCGCACCTGCACAATTGCGTAGTTCCACGTCGGCACGACTTTGCCGGTTTCCTGTTTGGTCCGGTACCAGGAAGGCGTCACGTAGGAATTTGCGCCCTGGAAAACGGCAAGCACCGGCGCACCGTCCTGAATATCACGCCACTGCCCATTCGCTTTGGCAAGGTGCAGCCGCAGCGTACCCTTCTCGGATGCATTCGCATCAAGGTGGAAAGGCACCGGATTGGCCATCAACCCCGAACCTCCTGCCGTGATCAGCAAACCGAGTGGATGGGCCTGGATCAGTTCATGCTGGACGCCAAGATCGTCTTCGCGAAAATGCGGCGGCTGGTACATGACTTTACTCCTGCTCGATCTTCGCGCCGAGACCTGCCATCAGGTCCATGAATTCCGGAAAACTGGTGGCGATCATCGTTGCGTCGTCAACGGTCACAGCATGCTCCGAAGCAAGCCCCATGACCAGGAAGCTCATGGCGATACGGTGATCGAGATGAGTCTTTACCCGGCCGCCGGATGCGTTGCCGAGCGCCTTGCCACCGGGCTTGCCGCGCACGACAAGGAAGTCCCGGCCTTCGTCGCAGTCAGCGCCATTCAGTTTCAGTCCGTCGGCGACGGCCGAAAGACGGTCGGATTCCTTGACGCGCAGCTCGTCCAGCCCCTTCATGACCGTCGCACCTTCTGCAAAGCAGGCGGCAACGGCGAGGACCGGATATTCGTCGATCATGGACGGAGCACGCTCTTCCGGCACGGTAACACCCTTGAGTTCGGAGGCGCGGACGCGCAGATCGGCGACGTCCTCGCCACCTGCAAGCCGCGCATTCAGCACTTCGATATTGGCGCCCATTTCCCGCAACGTCAGGATCAGCCCGGTGCGTGTCGGGTTCATCAGCACATTGAGAATGGTAATGTCGGAGCCTGGGACAATCAGTGCCGCCACGAGCGGGAAGGCTGTCGAGGACGGATCGCCCGGCACGTCGATGACCTGGCCCGTCAGTTTTCCGCGGCCTTCGAGCCGGATCGTTCGAACGCCTGCATGGTCGGTCTCGACGGAAAGCTCGGCGCCGAAGCGCTGCAGCATTTTCTCCGTGTGATCGCGCGTCATCACCGGTTCGATGACGGTCGTGATGCCTGGCGTATTGAGACCGGCGAGCAGCACGGCCGACTTCACCTGCGCGGATGCCATCGGCACGCGGTAAATTAATGGGCTTGGCGTTCCCGGCCCGTGCAGCGTCACCGGCAGCTTGTCGCCACCGGTGGATTTCACCTGCACGCCCATTTCACGCAGCGGATCGAGCACACGGCCCATCGGCCGCTCGGAAAGCGAAGCGTCGCCGATGAAGGTGCTTTCGAAATCATAGACGCCGACGAGGCCCATCGTCAGGCGGCAGCCGGTCCCGGCATTGCCGAAATCGAGCGGCGTCTCCGGAGCAAGCAGTGCCCCGTTGCCGGCACCGCGGATGATCCATTCATCGCCATCTTTGCGAACTGTGGCGCCCATCGCCTGCATCGCCCTGCCGGTATGGATGACGTCTTCACCTTCCAGAAGGCCGGTGATGCGCGTCTTGCCGGACGCAAGGCCTCCAAGCATGAAGGCGCGGTGCGAAATCGACTTGTCGCCCGGAATGCGGACCGTGCCCCTCAGGGCGGCGGATTTTCTCGCGGTGGCGGGTTTCGGCGCGGATCCATGCGACACGGAAAAATCCCTTGCAGAAGCGGCACAAATTCCCGCAAAATGCCTGGCCCTGCGTCAGTTCCCGGCTGGTTTTACGGCTTTGCCGGCTGGTTAACACAAAGTCGAAAGCCGGTCATCCTCCGGGCTTTGAAAAAGGCGGGCGCTGCTGCCATAAAGTTTGGCTTTGACATGGGGAGCATCAGCGATTATGGGGACCGGCTTATAAATTCCGATAGAAACGCCGGTTTGAACGGCATTTGCCGAATTTTGATTCGGCTATCTCACGAGGCTTATAGTGGCGAAAGCGGAACTTGGAACCAAGCGTACCGATCCGGAAACCGGCAAGAAGTTCTACGACTTGAACCGGGACCCGATCGTTTCTCCTTATACCGGCAAGTCCTACCCGTTGTCCTTCTTCCAGGAAACCTCGGCGGCTGCGGCTGCAGAGGCGACCGAAGAAGACGACGTGCAGGAAGTCGATACCGAGAACACAGAAGTCGAACTCGTATCGCTCGAGGATGCCGATGAAGGTGCAGCCGGCGACGATATCCCGGATATGGGCGACGACGACGTCGAAATCGAAGGCGATGACGACGACACCTTCCTCGAAGCCGAGGAAGACGAAGACGACGACATGAGCGACATCATCGGCGTCACCGGCGACGAAGACGAAGTCTGATCGAACGAACGTCGGCCCGGATGATAAAAAATCTCCGGGCCGGTTTTTTAGGCTTGCTATCTGCGAAAACCGCAAGTAAGAAGCCGCCACTCCGCCGGGCAACGCCGGGGAGTATCCCAGGACCGGCAAATACCGGACCACCCTGATGGGGCTATAGCTCAGCTGGGAGAGCGCTTGCATGGCATGCAAGAGGTCAGCGGTTCGATCCCGCTTAGCTCCACCAAGTTCTCCCCATTTATATGATTTCCGGTAGGTTTCGTAGAGCAACGACATGCTCTTTCTGGACCTACATTTTGGAGTTGGCGGCAGAGGTGTCGGGTGAACTCTTGAAATGCCATTTCCTCTTGATTCGCCTTATGATTGCTCCCCTAGTTACATGTTAACCCAGCTCTAAAAGTGAGTCTGAAATCTGTCTATGCGTACGCGACAGATATGAGGCGGATAAGGCAAAATCGAATGCAATTCGAGTACACTGAGCCTCAAACCGAAGCCGAGATATTATTTGGCGGCTTCTTCCATATCAACTTGATCGGTAGGATCGAGGAAGGTGACGATACGAAATTCGAGAAGTTTGTTGAGCGTTCCGCGCCGCCGCCTCGAACGAATGTCTACATTAACTCGACCGGCGGGCACGTAGAGGCCGCGATCAGGATCGGCAGGCTGATCCGTGATGCTTGGTTTTCTACGCTGGTTGGGTCTTACGTACTTGATAGCCAAAGCGCCGACGAGCTGATTATCCCTCGCAGGTTCATTCCTGGCAAATGTCTGAGTGCTGCCACTTTGATTTTTCTCGGTGGGCGACTTCGTCATTTCGACACCGGGTCGGAGTTCGGTGTCCATCAATTCTTCTTTAAAAACCCCACGCTTCACACTATCGACAAGTCGCAGAGACTATCCGCGGCAATCGCCCGATACATTGAGGACATGGGCATCCCGGCGGCCTTTCTGGAGCAGTCTGCTCTGACGCCAGGACACGACCTCTCGCTGCTCGCCGAAGAGCAGCTACGTGATTTGAGGGTGATTACGGGTGGAGAGACCGAAGCTAAGTGGGGCGTAGAAGTACATCAGGGCGTAATGTGGGTCAGAGGAGAACGAGACTCCCTATACGGGCATGGAAAGGTGATTCTCTGCTACTCCAATTCCGATAGGTTTGCATTCGTCGCGATGGTAGAAGCGATGGGTCGAGAGCACGAGCTTCTGAATTTCGGGCTGATCGAAATTGTCGTCAACGGTGAAGGAATTCGAATTGACATCTCAGACAGGTGCCTAAGGGCGCCTGCAGGCATCTACATAATGTTCATGGCTAAGCTCTCAGACGACGAGGCACGGATGCTTGCCTATGCAGAGAGTTTCGGAATTCACGTTCGAGCTAGCTCTGAGGCTGGAATTTTCCTTGGAATTGCTGCCATTTCCACGGATGGTGGTCAAGAAAAGCTTAATGGACTTTTTAGTCTGGCTGCCAGGTAGCTAACCGGCTTTGACGCGATCTAACCGGACTCGATTAAATCGGGTCCCTCTACCGTCGGAGGGGATCGTTGATCCCCCACTACAGCCTTGCCATCCACCCGGCTTCGGCATAGCTCTGCCCCGAACCACGAATCCGGATATTTGATGCCCCACAAGGTTTCCCTTTCGCGCCTGAAGCTGACCGACTTCCGCAATTATGCGACGGCGTCGCTGGCGCTCGACGGGCGGCATGTGGTGCTGACGGGGGATAATGGTGCCGGCAAGACCAATCTGATGGAGGCGGTCTCTTTCCTCTCGCCCGGACGGGGCCTGCGCCGCGCCACCTATTCCGATGTCACCCGCGTCGGCGCTCCGGCGGGGTTTTCGATCTTCGCCGAACTCGAGGGCATGGAGGGCCACGTCGAAATCGGGACCGGCGCCGATACCAGCGACGAGAACACCGGCCGCAGGCTGCGCATCAACGGCACGCCGGCAAAGACGGCCGACGAGCTGACGGACCATCTGCGTGTTCTCTGGCTGACGCCTGCCATGGATGGGCTTTTCACCGGTGGTTCTTCCGATCGCCGCCGCTTTCTCGACCGCCTGGTGCTATCGCTCGATCCGGCCCATGGCCGCCGCGCCAGCGATTTCGAGCGGGCGATGCGCAGCCGCAACAAGCTGCTGGACGAGGGCCGGTTCGATCCCTCCTGGCTGTCAGGCATCGAAGAGCAGATGGCAAGTCTCGGCATCGCCATGGCGCTGGCACGCCAGGAAATGCTCGGCCTGCTTGCCCGTCTCATTGAGGAAACGCGCGAAACCTCGCCTTTCCCCTCCGCCTCGCTCGAGCTCTCCGGGTTCATGGACGGCCAGCTCACGCGTCCTTCCGTCGATCTCGAAGACGAATATGCCGCAATGCTTGCCGAAAGCCGCTATCGCGACGCGGCTGCCGGTCGCACGCTCGATGGTCCGCACCGGGCCGATCTGCTCGTCCGCCACCGCGAGAAGCAGATGGAGGCGGAGCGCTGCTCGACCGGCGAGCAGAAGGCGCTGCTTGTCGGCCTGATCCTCGCCCATGCCAGGCTCGTTGCCAATCTCACAAGTCACGCACCGATCCTGCTTCTCGACGAAATCGCCGCGCATCTCGACGAGGGCCGGCGTGCCGCCCTCTTCGATCTCATCGATGCGCTTGGCGGCCAGGCCTTCATGACCGGAACCGATCGGTCGATGTTTGCCGTCCTCGGCGCGCGCGCGCAGTTTTTTACCGTGGCCGATGGCCGCGTCTTCGAATGACGGATGCGGCTTTCCCCACGCCTTCCGGCCATGCTAGCATCACCCGCATGGAACCTTTGAGCCCCGAAGAAATCGCAAGATATCAGCGTCATATCCTCCTGCCGGAGATCGGCGGGGCGGGCCAGCAAAAGCTGAAGGCAGCCCGTGTTCTGGTGATTGGAGCGGGCGGTCTCGGGGCGCCGGTCTTGCAGTATCTGGCAGCCGCGGGGGTCGGCACGCTCGGCATCGCCGACGACGATCGCGTATCGCTTTCCAATCTGCAGCGGCAGGTTATTCATGATTCCGGCACCATCGGCGAACTGAAGACGGAGAGCGCGGCCTTGGCCATCGCCCGGCTGAACCCGCATGTGAATGTCATCCGCTTCGCGGAGCGCTTTTCGACGGAGTGGGCCTTCCGCCATCTTTCCGGCTTTGATCTGTTGATCGACGGATCGGACAATTTCGAGACGCGCTACACGGCGGCCGATGCTGCCGAAAAAGCGGAAATCCCATTGGTGAGCGGCGCCGTCGGCCGTTTCGACGGTTCGCTGACGGTGCTGAAGCCCTACGAACGAAGCGAGGACGGGACGCTCAATCCCACCTACCGCGACCTCTTTCCGGAAATGCCGCCGGAGGGCCTCATTCCCGCCTGCGCCGAAACCGGCATCATCGGCGCTCTCACGGGGGTCATCGGCACGCTGATGGCGATGGAGGCGATCAAGCTTGTGACCGGCACCGGCGAGCCGCTGGTCGGCCGCCTGCTGCTCTACGATGCGCTTGCCGCCCGTTTCGATACTGTCCGCTACAAGCGACGCCGCCCAAGATAGAACCAGCCGCATGAAGATCATCCGGATCGATGCGAGTTTCGGCCGCTGGGGCGAGCTGCTGCAGCTGATCCTCTCGTCTTTCGCCTATATGAACGACCGCATCGATCCGCCGTCTTCCGCGCTCGGTCTGACGCCGCAATCGCTGGCCGAAAAGGCTGCCAACGAAATCGGCTATCTGGCGCTGGAAGGGGAAGATCTGCTTGGCTGCATGTTCCTGAAACAGGAGCCGGAATGCCTCTACATCGGCAAACTCGCCGTTGCCCCGGAGGCTCAGGGCGGGGGTGTCGGAAGGCAGCTGCTTCAAATCGCCGAAAGTGTTGCGAAAGAGCGTGGACTGCCTGCCATGCGGCTCGATACGCGCATCGAATTGACCGAAAACCACGCAGTGTTCGCTGGCTGGGGTTTTGCCAGGACGGCCGAGAAATCCCATCCAGGCTTCGACCGCGTTACCTATATCGAAATGCGCAAGGCTCTAACGGCCGGGTAGCACGCGATTCGGCGGCCGATGGCCGTCGATGAAGGTCCGGATATTGATGATCACCTTGTCGCCCATGTCGATCCGGCCTTCGATCGTCGCCGAACTCATGTGCGGGAGCAGCACCACCTTGCCCTCGTTCGCAAGCTTGACGAGCTTCGGATTGACCGCAGGTTCGTTCTCGAAAACGTCGAGTCCCGCGCCGGCGATCAGTCCCTCCCTCAGGCACTTGATCAGGGCGGCTTCATCCACGACGTCGCCGCGCGCCGTGTTGACGATGTAGGCGGTCGGCTGCAGCAGCGCGAGGCGGCGCGCGGAAATCAGATGGAACGTCGCCGGCGTCGAGGGGCAATTGATGGAAACGATATCGACGCGCGCCAGCATCTGGTCGAGGCTTTCCCAATAGGTCGCCTCCAGCTCCTCCTCGGTTGCCGGATTCACGCGCTTGCGGTTGTGATAGTGGATCGACAGGCCGAAAGCTTTGGCGCGGCGCGCCACTGCCGTGCCTATCCTGCCCATGCCGACAATGCCGATTCGCTTGCCGTGGATACGCCGACCGAGCATCCAGGTGGGTGACCACCCGGCCCATTCGCCCGGTTTGTCGGTAAGAACCCGCGCACCTTCACCGAGACGCCGCGGCACCGCGAGGATGAGCGCCATGGTCATGTCGGCTGTATCTTCGGTCAGCACGTTCGGCGTATTGGTAACCGTGATGCCCCTTCGGGCCGCGGCCTCGACATCGATATGGTCCGTACCGTTCGAAAAGCTTGCGATAAGCTTCATCTGTGGTCCGGCTTGCTCGATGAGGGCCGCATCGATGCGATCCGTCACGGTTGGCACCAGAACGTCGGCGGTCCTGACAGCCTCGATGAGCTGCGGAACCGAACGCGGCGAATCGTCGATGTTGAGCTCGGCGTCGAAGAGTTCCCGCATCCGGGTCTCCACCGCATCGGGCAGTTTCCGGGTGATATAGACCTTCGGTTTTTTCTTCGATGTCATCGCGGCCGGCCACGTTTGTTCAGAGGTCTTTAACCAAGACGGGGATATTTTTGGTCTCGGGCAATTTCTATCAGACCCGTACGCGAAGACAAATAAAAGTCGCGTATGGCGCTAGACGAATGTCGAAGTCCGGCGGTGAGCAGGCTGGACCTGCTCGCGAATTCGATTGAACGGAACTCTCCAATGCGTGGAAACTCTCTGAAGGTCTGCCTCGTTTTTGCGGTTGGTCTGATGCTTGCGGCAGGTACCGTCGAATCTGCCTGGGCCCAAGCGGCAAAGGGCCCGAGCGGTCTGCCGCTTCCGCGTTTCGTCACGCTGAAGTCGAAGCGCGTCAATCTCCGGATCGGCCCCGGCACGGATTACGCCGCCTCCTGGATGTATCTGAAGGCCGGGCTGCCGGTCGAAATCATCCAGGAATACGATAACTGGCGGCGCATCCGCGACGCGGACGGCACGGAAGGCTGGGTGAACCAGTCCCTGCTATCCGGGAAGCGTGCAGCAATCGCCGCTCCGTGGATGAAGGGCAAGGGTAAATCCGTTTACGTCAATGTGCGGCGGGAGCCGCAGGCCTCGGCGACAATCGTCGCCAAGCTGGAGCCGGGCGTGACGATCAATATCGGCGAATGCAACGGCGACTGGTGCCATGCCGATACCGACGGCGTCGAAGGCTGGGTAGCGCAGTCGGAAATCTGGGGCGCCTATCCAGGCGAAGCCTTCAAATAAGCTGCGCTTCACGGGCCGCTTCGGCAAGCGACTTCATGGGACGCGGCCCGATCTGCTGGATGACGATCCCGGCAGCAAGGCAGCCGAGCTTGCCGCAATCTTCCAGCGTCCGCGCCTGCGTGTAGCCGTAAAGGAAACCGGAGGCGAAGAGATCGCCAGCGCCCGTGGTATCGACCACTTCCTCGATCCGGATCGCATCGACGTACCAGCGCTCGTTGCCCTTCAGGATAACGGCGCCGTCTTCGCTCATCGTGACGGCTGCGATCTTGCAATCCTTGGCGATCTTGTTGAGCCCTTCCTCGAAATCCTCGGTCTCGTAGAGCGCGAGCAGTTCCTGGCGGTTGGCGAAAACGATGTCGACCGTGCCGGAGCGCATGAGGTCGAGGAATTCCGCACGGTAGCGATCGACGCAGAAGCTGTCGGAAAGCGTCATGGACACTTCGCGCCCATTCTCATGGGCGATGCGGGCGCATTCGCGAATCGCTTCCTTGGCTCGCGGCGGATCCCAGAGGTATCCTTCGAAATAGGTTACCTTGGCTTGAGCTACGACGTCGGGTTCGACGTCTTCCGGACCGAGCTCGACGCAGGCGCCGAGATAGGTGTTCATCGACCGCTCGCCGTCATCGGTGACGAAAATCATGGAGCGCGCGGTCGGCGGGAATGTGTCCTTCGCCTTCGTCTGGTAGTGCACCCCCTGTGCCCTGATGTCGTGCGCGAAAATCGCGCCGAGCTGGTCCTCGGCGACCTTGCCGAAATAGGCGGCCTTGCCGCCTAGGCTCGCAACGCCCGATGCGGTATTGCCGGCGCTGCCGCCGGACGCTTCAAGGGCAGGTCCCATGCGCGAATAGAGAAGTTCGGCGCGTTCGGCGTCGATGAGGTTCATCGCTGCCTTGGTGATACCGTTGTCAATGAGGAACTGGTCGTCGCAGCGCGCGATGATATCCACGATGGCGTTGCCGACAGTCAGAACATCGAATTTGGTCATGAAAGGAATAGGTCCGGGTTGAATGATCGCCGGGGGTTGGTCTTACCCGAATTTCCGGTCATTGGAAGAAAAAACGAGGCTGGTCCCTCTATTTGTTCGCAAAAATGCCGCCAGGGAGTCACGCGGCTGTCACCTTGAGCTTTTAAATATTGTTCGCAAGCAGACCGGCATGAACAGTTTTCGCGTTGCAGCCGGATGAGAAGGGAATGATACCCTTCGACACTGCACCGGAGCGGGCTGACCACGGATGAACTGGCAGACCCGGAAACCGGGTGTCCGGCGACGCCGGATGCGGAAAAGCGGGCGATGCCCGCTTTTTTCGTTCCATCGCCCGGTTTGTAGGCGCCTCTCTTTGCCGTTGCATTGTCAACGAAGAAGTTTTGCTGGTAGAGCAGGGTATCCCGCGCAAGGCCTTTCCCCGCATGATAGCCATCTTCTTCGACGTTCTCCCCATCTTCGTCATGATCCTTATCGGCTGGCTGGTCGTGCAAGCCGGATTGATGAAGGCGGATGTCGGGGATGCGCTGAGCGACTTTGTTTTCAAGATTGCCGTTCCGCTGCTTCTCTTTCGTACGATCGCCGAAGCAGATTTTCACGGCGCTTCGCCGTTTCGCCTCTGGATCGCGTATTTTTCCGGCGTTGCGATTACCTGGACCGCCGGCCACATCGCCGCGACTCGCCTTTTCGGCCGTGACGAGCGCATCGGTGTGCTTGCCGGCGTCTCTTCGGCTTTCGCCAATACGATTTTCGTTGGCCTGCCGCTCGTTCAGCGCACCGTCGGAGACGAAGGACTCGTGCCGCTTTCCATCCTGATTGCCGTGCATCTGCCAGTCATGATGATTATCGGCACAATCATGATGGAGCGGGCGGAGCGGAAGATTTCGGGCAAAGCCGAGCGGAGCATTGGAAGGCTGCTGGGTCAGATCGGACTCAACCTCATCCGAAATCCACTGGTGATCGGCCTTGCGGCGGGCTCAGCGATGCACGTTGCGGGTCTTCACATGCCGCCGCCCGTGAAATCCATCGTCGATCAGCTGGCGGGAGCCGCAGGGCCGGTGGCTCTGGTATCGCTGGGGATGGCGCTTCAGAAATACGGCGTTTCCGGCAATCTCGGCATCGCCAGCATGACCTCTGCCTTCAAGCTGCTGCTGCTTCCATGCTGCGTCTGGACCGCAAGTCATCTGGTCGGACTGACTGGCCAGTGGACAGCCGCGCTGGTGCTGATTTCGTCCGTTCCTACCGGCGTCAATGCCTGGCTGATCGCCAATCGCTTCGGCGTTGGTCACAGCCTTGCGGCTTCAACGATTACGGTCACAACAGCGCTTGGCGCCATTTCAGTTTCCATCTGGGCCTATCTGCTCGGCGCCTGATCGCAAAAGAAAAAGCCCGGCGTTGGCCGGGCCTCAACTTTCATCGGAAACCGGTGCAGGATCACTGTGTAACAGTGTCCGGGGCGTTCGGGTCGGGCAGCGCGACCGGCGAATCGGCCAGCGTGTGCAGGTAGAGGATGACGTTGGCGCGATCCTGTTCCTTCGGCAGGCCCGCAAAACCCATCGCAGTGCCCGGAACCTGCTTCTTCGGTGCCAGCAGGAAATGGTTCAAATGATCGAAGGTCCACTTTTCGCTGCCGCCCTTGGAGAAATCCTTCATAGCGGAGGAGTAGGAAAAGCCCTCATGCGAGGCGATCGGACGATCGACAACACCATAGAGGTTTGGTCCGACTTTGTTCGGACCGCCCTTGGTCGCGTCATGACAGGCCTGACACTTCTTGAATATCGTTTCGCCGGCCTTGGCATCGGCGGTTGCAAGAAGCTTGGCGATCGGCTCCATCGCTGCAGGCGCAGCTTCACCACCGCCGGCGGCGGGCGCCTCCGCGGCAACAATAGCAAAACCCTCTTTCTCCGGTGCTTCGGAGTGGAAGATTCCTTCGGACGCGATCGACACCGACATCAGTACGAAAATTGTACCGAGCAGCGCACCAACGGCCATATTGACATTAGACTTCATCTGCAATGCTCCCCCGCAATTGGCAGACCCTGAAAAGGCACCATCTTGAAATCGCGGGGAACCTATGTCTTTTGGCTGTTCCTTGCAACAGTCTAAATGGTCTTGTACGTGAGACTTTTTGTCATTTCCCGCTTGGAATAGAAAGGCCCGAACGGTGACCGGTTCAATTTTAGATGGCGTGCTGATTCTGATCCCCGCTCGCATGGCGTCCACGCGCCTTCCAGGCAAGCCGCTCGCCGATATTTGCGGACTGCCGATGATCGTTCAGGTGGCCTTGCGGGCCAAGGAAGCGGAGATCGGGCGAGTCGTCGTGGCGGTCGATGACGAGCAGGTTTTCGAAGCTGTTTCGAAAGCCGGCTTCCAGGTCATCATGACCAGCCGGGATCATCAATCCGGTTCCGATCGAATCTTCGAAGCGTTGAACAAGGTTGATCCGGAAGGCAGCGTGAGGGTCGTCGTCAATGTTCAGGGCGACCTGCCGACGATCGATCCCGAAACAATCCGCGCTGCGTTGCGGCCGCTTGAAAACGAGGCCGTCGATATCGCGACGCTCACGGTCGAGATCACCGACGAGGAAGAGAAGACCAATCCCAACGTCGTCAAGGTCGTTGGCTCGCCGCTCTCCGACAGCCGCCTGCGGGGCCTCTATTTTACCCGCGCGACGGCACCGTATGGCAACGGCCCCCTCTATCACCATATTGGCCTTTACGCGTATCGCCGGGCAGCGCTCAAGCGCTTCGTTTCACTCGGCCCCTCGGTTCTCGAAAGGCGCGAATCGCTGGAGCAGCTCCGTGCGCTTGAAGCCGGCATGCGCATCGACGTGGAGATCGTCGACACCGTGCCGCTTGGGGTCGATACACCGGCTGATCTCGAAAAGGCTCGCCGTATCCTTTCGGCAAAGAAGGCGTGAGGACATCGCTATGAACATCCAGACCAATCGAATTGCTTTTCAGGGCGAGTTCGGCGCGAATTCCGACATGGCCTCCCGTGACATGTTCCCGACCATGGAGCCGCTGCCCTGTCAGACCTTCGAGGATGCGTTCACGGCGGTCGACAATGGCGAGGCCGACATTGGGATGATCCCGATCGAAAACACGATCGCTGGCCGCGTCGCCGATATCCATCATCTTCTGCCCGAGTCCCGGCTTCACATCATCGGCGAATACTTCATGCCGATCCGTTTCCAGCTGATGGTGTTGCCCGGCGTTTCGAAGGACGAAATCCGCACCGTTCACAGCCACATCCATGCGCTCGGCCAGTGCCGCAGAATCGTGCGCGCGCATGGCTGGAAGCCGGTGATTGCAGGAGACACGGCAGGGGCTGCGAAGCTCGTCAAGGAAACCGGTGACCGGACGATGGCGGCCCTTGCACCGCGCCTTGCCGCCGAGCTTTATGGCCTCGATATCGTTGCCGAAAATGTGGAGGACGCGGAGAGCAACGTCACCCGTTTCGTCATCCTCTCTCGTGACGAAGAATGGGCAAGCCGTACTTCCGAGGAAGAAAAGATCGTCACCACGTTCGTCTTTAACGTCCGCAACATCCCGGCCGCGCTTTACAAGGCGCTTGGCGGGTTTGCCACCAATGGCATCAACATGACCAAGCTTGAAAGCTACCAGCTCGGCGGCAAGTTCGTTGCAACGCAGTTCTACGCCGATATCGAAGGTCATCCGAACGACGCCAATGTGCGCCGGGCTCTGGAGGAATTGCGGTTCTTCTCCGAGAACGTCCGCATTCTCGGGGTCTACCACGGTCACCCGATGCGCGGGCAATTGCACAAATAACAAAAAAGGGGCGCCGCTGGCGCCCCTTTTTCTTTCCGCTCATTTGTCCGGCTCGCAGACGCGCAGCCGATGGCCATCCGGATCGAGAGCGACAAAGGTCGGGCCGAAATCCATGTCGGTCAGCTCCTGGGCAATAGGCAGGCCGCGCTTTCGCCAATCCTCGTAGTAGCTGGCAACGGCATTCTCCCCCGGCACCATGAAGGCGACTTCGCCCCGATTGCCGATGGCAGAAGGCTGCGGTTCGACCGTGCTGCGCCGCCACAGGCCAAGCGTGAAGCCGCCATCG
The DNA here is from genome assembly GCF_056755095.1 of Rhizobium sp. SVR5-9E. Classification (NCBI taxonomy): domain Bacteria; kingdom Pseudomonadati; phylum Pseudomonadota; class Alphaproteobacteria; order Hyphomicrobiales; family Rhizobiaceae; genus Rhizobium; species Rhizobium sp. SVR5-9E. Next base: position 46,570 of record NZ_JBNDHS010000009.1, read on the forward strand.
AGCGGAAACGCGACAAAATTCGGTGCCGCGACGCCGGGTTCGCGGCCGAGCAGGTTCTTGTAGAAGACGGCGCTTTCAGCCGGATCCTTGACGTAGAGAATAACAAGATTGGGGCTGGACATATTGCTGTTCCTTTTTGGTATGAAATCGTGCCCCACAGTGCCGAAGCCTGCTGCCGATCTATGGCAGCAGGCTTCGGCGCCCGGGAGGTTGAACTCGCGGGATTGGCGTTTAAGGGGCCAATTGAATTGAATCGTCCTCGTGGTGCGGGGGGCTCCAGTCCATGAACCCTAGATCGCGCTTCATGTAGTCGGACATCGCATCGAGATCGAGCCAAGGATAGCGGCTTCGCACCATGTTGCGGGATGCGTTCAGCATCATTCGCAGCATCGGGGATTGCGGGTATCGCGCATGCGTGGATGTGTTCTCGACAGGTCGATTCACGCATGCCGATCGGGTGAGGTTCAGACTCGTCATTATCGGTTCTCCTGCTTGGATTAGAACCGATAATAACGCCGCCTACTGACAGTTTATGGCAGTAGGATTCAAGGTTCGGCGGGAACGTTCTGCTGTTCGCTCCACTCCTTGAGAAGAACGGCACGCCGGCGCGGATAACGCGTGTCGTCTGGGAGGATTTCGATGATTCGGTCGGTGCGGAAGTGGCGGTAATCCTGCCTGAGCTCACACCAGGCGACCATCACCCGGACTTGCTCGAAAAAGCTGATCGCGAAGGGCCAGACGCGGCGGAGGTGACCGCACCGCTTTCATCCGTATAGGTCAATTTGAGGATACGCTCGGCCCGGATTGCCTTGCGGATGACGCCGAGATCGGCCTTGTCCTCGAAACGCGGACGGAAATTGACGAGAAGGGTCGAGGTTTCGATCTCGTCGCGCATCTCGCGCGGCAAGACATCCGCAATCTTGGCCAGAGCATCGGTGCCTGCCGCAGCAAGGCGAGGATCTGCGGCGCGCGCGACCCAGCGGGATCCGAGGACCAGCGCTTCGATCTCATCCTGCGAAAACATCATCGGCGGCAGCATGAAACCGGGCTTCAGGACATAGCCGACCCCTGCCTCGCCATCGATCAGCGCGCCCTGCGCCTGCAGGCTGGCAATATCGCGGTAGAGGGTGCGGATGCTGACGCCCGTTTCAGCCGCAAGGATGGCGCCGCTCACTGGACGGCGATAGCGCCGCAGTGTCTGAAGCAGTGCCAACAGGCGTTCCGAGCGCGCCATTGCATCAACCTATCGCTTCCATTCCACCCAGTCGCGCATCAGGCGGTGGGCAATGGCGCCCTTGGGTGGCGATGCCTGGCCATTGGCGCCGGGACGTTCCAGCATTTCGATCGTTTCTTCGCGCGTGAACCAGCGGCAGTCCTCGAGCTCCTGCTCATCGCGGTGGATGGTTCTGGACTTTGCCTCAGCAAAGCAGCCGATCATCAGCGAATGCGGCATGGGCCAGGGTTGCGACGCGTGATAGCGGACGCGGCCGACATGGATGCCGGACTCCTCCAGCGTTTCACGGCGGACCGCATTTTCGATTGTCTCGCCCGGCTCCACGAAGCCCGCGAGACAGGAATACATTCCCGGCGCAAAGTGCGGGCTGCGGCCAAGCAGGCAAAGGTCACGCTCCTCGTCGATGACAAGCATGATCGCGACCGGATCGGTGCGCGGAAAGATCATGTGCTCGCAGGCCGTGCACACGCGCTTGTAGCCGCCGATACGCATTTCCATCGCCGAGCCGCACCGGCCGCAGTAGCGGTTGTCGCAATTCCAGCGGATGAGGCTGGCGGCCTGCGCGAATTCGCCGAGCAGCACGTCATCGATGAGTTGGTCGCGATAAAGCGTCCGGCCGTCCGCAGGCTTGTAATGGCTTTTGAGATCCTCGGCCGGGGTACCGACGGGAACAGCAAGCCGCGGCTCGCCCGTCTTGCGGTAGCCGAGCAGGATCGTTTCGTCCCAATGCGGCTGCAGCTCTTGCAGCTCGTAGCGGGCGAAGAGCGGATCGAGCACCTGGCCGTCATGCTTCAGGACGAGCTTGTCCTTGGTGAAGGCGAAGATATGCGTGCCGTCTTTCGCCAGCGCCCTATCGACAGATTGCTCGTCGCGATGCTCGGAATCGCGGATCAGGTCGTTTGCGGCGAAAGCCGTCAAATTGCTGGGCTCCGGATGGGGCGCATCGGTATCGAAAAGTGAATGACTCATGATGAAAGGGCTTCCCGCAATGTCGCTATGAATTCATCCCGCTTGCTGTCGTCATAGGCTTCGGCTTTGCCGAAACCCCAGACCGGGCCTGGCCAGTTGGCGTCGCCTTCGAAGCGGGCGATGACATGAACATGAAGCTGACGGACGATATTGCCAAGCGCCCCGACGTTGATTTTTGTGGCACCGGTAACGTTCTTCAGTGCATTCGCCACCAGCTCGATCTCGAATGTCAGCAGCACCTGGTCGAGCGGCGTCAGTTCGAAGATTTCCGTGATGCCGGCGCGGCGGGGTACGAGGATCAGCCACGGCCAGCGGGCGTCCTTCGACAATCTCAGGTCGCACAGGCCTGTCGGCATGATACTTGTGCTGTCATTCTCGAGCCGCGGGTCAAGCACGAAATCAGTCAAAGGGCATTCCTCCATACTTTTCCTATGATTAGCAGTTTTTTTTTAGCTTGGCTTGCTTTTGATGGCGATATTGCCGATATGTGCATCCGGGAGGTTGGTGGTGGACGAGCCACTCGCCAACCGGGTCAGGTCCGGAAGGAAGCAGCCCTAACGAGCCAGGCACGGGTCATCGTGCCAGCCTCCCACCTTCTCTCTTCCACAATGCCCGGCGTTCCGGGCGGCAAGCAGGGCGATGAGCGACACCGAGCGACAGTCACAAGATGCCGCCTCGACGGGCACCGGATACCGGGTGCTGGCACGCAAATACCGCCCAAAGGATTTCACGGACCTCATGGTCGGCCAGGAGCCGATGGTCCGCACGCTCACCAACGCTTTCGAGACCGGCCGTATCGCGCAGGCCTATATGCTGACCGGCGTTCGCGGCGTCGGCAAGACGACGACGGCCCGTATTCTCGCGCGGGCGCTGAACTACAAGACGCCCGCGATCGACAAGCCGACGATCGACCTTCGCGTGCCGGGCGACCATTGCCAGGCGATCATGGAAGGCCGCCATGTCGACGTGATCGAGATGGACGCTGCCTCGCACACCGGCATCGACGATATCCGCGAAATCATCGAGCAGGTGCGCTACCGTCCGGTTTCGGCGCGCTACAAAGTTTATATCATCGACGAAGTGCACATGCTTTCGACACAGGCCTTCAACGGCCTGCTGAAGACGCTCGAGGAGCCGCCGGAGCATGTGAAGTTCATCTTCGCGACCACAGAAATCCGTAAAGTTCCGATCACCGTCCTTTCGCGCTGCCAGCGTTTCGATCTCCGCCGCATCAGCGCGTCTGATCTCGTCGGACTGTTCACGACAATTGCAGCGAAGGAAGGTATCGACGCCGAGCCGGATGCGCTGGCAATGATCGCACGCGCCGCCGAGGGTTCGGCACGCGACGGCCTTTCGCTGCTCGACCAGGCGATCGCCCATGGGAGCGGCGCGGTCCAGGCGGAGGCCGTGCGCGGCATGCTGGGCCTTGCCGACCGTGCGCGGATCGTCGATCTCTTTCAGCATGTCATCAAGGGCGACGTCGCAGCGGCGCTCGCCGAGTTCGAGGCGCAATATCAGGCAGGTGCAAATCCCGTCGTCGTCCTGACTGACCTTGCCGATTTCACCCACCTTGTCACCCGGCTCAAATACGTGCCGGACGCCGCAAACGATCCTTCGCTCAGTGAAGTCGAGCGCACCAAGGCTGCCGAGTTCGCGCAAGGCGTTGCGGTGACGACGCTGTCGCGCATCTGGCAGATGCTCTTGAAGGGGATTCCGGAAACGGAAAGCTCCTCGCGCACGGCCGGCGCCGCGGAAATGGTGTTGATCCGGCTGGCGCATGCCGCGCATCTGCCGGCCCCGGAAGATGCGGCCCGCAGGCTCGCCGAACTTTCCGACAACAGCAGCGGCGGCTCGCGTCCTTCGCCGGTGCTGTCTGGAAACGGTGGTGGCGGAACCCACGTACCCTATCAGTCATCTGTCACCGCGCGCGCGCCGGAGAACACGCCGCGTCCGCAGCCGTCCGGGCCGACGGCGACGCTGCGTGCCGTACCCAATCCCGATCCGCAGCCGCTGCAGGCAGGCCGGATCGAGATGAAACCGGCGGAAGCACCAAAGCCGCTCATTCCGGTCGATTCCATCGCCGATATCGTCAATCTCGCCGCCGAAAAGCGCGACGTGAAATTGAAGGCGCTGGTGCGCAATTTCGTGCGGCCGGTAAAGATCGAGGCGGGCCGGCTTGACGTGAACCTCACCGAGGGTGCGCCGCCAACGCTGCTCAATGAACTCGCTGTTAAGCTGAAGGAGTGGACCGGTATCCACTGGATCGTCAGCACCAGCCGCGAGGCCGGAGAGCCGACGATGGTGGAGGCCGAAGCCAAGGCCAAGGAACAGCAGGTTAGCGATGCGCGCCAGGATCCCGACGTCGCGGCGATCCTCGCCCACTTCCCGGGCGCCAAGATCATCGACGTGCGGGTGAGGGCGCCGACGCCGGAGGAGGAAGCTGAGGAGGCCAAGCCGCCTGCGGTCGCCGAATCCGAAGAAGGCGACATCCTGCCCGGCGACGACATAGAATTCTAGTTTCGAGAAGGAGAAGACGATGCGCGACATCATGGGCATGATGGGCAAAGTCAAGGAAATGCAGGCCAAGATGGAGCAGATGCAGGCGGAGATCGCCGAGCTCCAGGCCGAAGGCAAGGCGGGCGGCGGTCTCGTGACCCTCGTGATGAGCGGTAAAGGCGAGCTGAAGAGCCTGAAGATCGACCCGTCGCTGTTCAAGGAGGACGACGTCGAGATCCTCGAAGATCTGATTGTTGCCGCTCACAAGGATGCCAAGGACAAGGCGGAGGCCGCCGCTGCCGAAAAGACCAAGGCGCTGACCGCCGGCCTGCCGATCCCGCCCGGCTTCAAGATGCCGTTCTAAGTTTTCAGATCAAGTTCACGGGGGAGAGAGCGGCGATGACGCTGACCAGTCTGCTTGTGTTTGCCGGCGCTCTCTTGATGGCCGCCGGTTCGCCCGGGCCGAGCATTGCGGCGCTTGTCGCACGCGTGCTGTCGAAGGGCGCTCGCGATGTCCTGCCTTTTCTCGCCGCCATGTGGATCGGCGAGGCGATCTGGCTGACCTGCGCGGTCGCGGGCCTTGCCGCGATTGCCGAGACCTTCCACTGGGCGTTCGTCGCGATCAAATGGCTCGGCGTCTGCTACCTGCTCTATCTCGCCTGGAAGATGTGGTTTGCCTCGCCGGATAAGAGCGAGGAGACGCTGCCGGAAGCGCAATCCGCGGCAAAGCTCTTCTTTGCGGGCATGACGGTGACGCTCGGCAATCCGAAGATAATGGTGTTCTACGTGGCTCTGCTGCCCTCGATCATCGACATTCATTCGGTGACGATCGTCGGCTGGGCTGAGCTCGTCACGACCATGTTTGTCGTGCTGATCCTGATCGATGTCACATGGGCACTCGCTGCTGCAAAAGCGCGTGGCTTCCTGAAAAGCCGCCGTGCGGTTCGGATCGCCAACCGGGCGAGCGCCGGAACCATGGCGGGCGCCGCCGTCGCAATCGCGTTGCGCTGACCCTAGCCCTGCGCCTCAAGCTGCGCCCTCAGTTTGAAGTGGACGGGTGCTGCGAGATAGCGGGCCTTGTCCTCAGATGAGAGGCGGCGGCCAAAGGTTGCGATCAGTTCCGGCATTGTTATCTTGGGTCCATCGAAAGGCACGTATTCGACAGCCGTGCCGGCCTCGGCCACCCCATTCTTGATCACGCGGCAGTACATTCCGGGGCGAGCAGCCTCAGTGTAGCGCCTCACGAATTGCCGGTCGCCCATCTTGGCGGCGAATGTGGAGCAGGGGATCCGTGCGGAGGTGACCTCAAGCACGAGATTGCCCGCTATGAACCGATCACCGACGGAGACGTCACGGTTGTCGAGGCCATCGATGACAAGGTTTTCGCCAAACGTTCCGGGGAAGATCGCGCGCCCGAGTTCTTCCGCCCACCAGTCCAGCGTCAGCGCGCCTTCCAGATAGACGGCCTGATCGGCGCCGCCGTGATGCTTGCGGTTGCAGACGGCGTCGCCGACAAGCCCGTCGCCGCCGATGATTACGGCACCGTTGACGGCGTGTTTGTAGATGCCCGTCTTGTATGTCTTGCCGGGCAGCCGTTCGGGACTGCCGGTGCAGACGGCACGTATTTTCATGAGCGACCGATCCTTCCGCGTTGCCGTTTTGGCAGCATATGGGCTAAGAACGGCACATGGCAAAGCGAGTCACAGGCCCCGAAATCGAAAAACTCATCCAACTTCTGGCGAAGGTGCCGGGTCTTGGGCCGCGCTCGGCACGGCGCGCGGCACTGCACCTGATCAAGAAGAAGGACCAGTTGCTCGGACCGCTGTCGAATGCGATGGGCGAGGCTTACGACAAGGTGAAGGTTTGCTCGCGCTGCGGCAATGTCGATACCCTCGATCCTTGCTCTGTGTGCACCGACGAGCGCCGCGACCACTCCGTTATCATCGTGGTCGAGGACGTTTCCGATCTCTGGGCGCTGGAGCGCGCCGGCGCGATGAATGCGGCCTATCACGTTCTCGGCGGCACGCTTTCACCGCTCGACGGCGTCGGGCCGGATGATCTCAACATTCGCGGGCTGATCGACCGCATCGGCGAGGGCGGCATTCGCGAACTCATCATCGCCGTCAACGCGACCGTCGAGGGCCAAACCACAGCCCACTATATAACGGATCAGCTGGCCGGGTTGGACGTGAAGATCACCCGGCTGGCGCATGGCGTTCCGGTCGGCGGCGAACTCGACTACCTCGACGAGGGAACGCTGGCGGCGGCGCTTCGAGCGCGAACGGTCATCTAGGGGGAGAAGAGATTGAAGACGATTGCGCGCCTTTCGATCCTGACCGCGGCGCTCGTGGCAGCGGTTCATTTGCCCGCCCTTGCCGCTCCCTCCAAGGCGGCTGTCGAAGCGCAATTCGAAAATTGGGTGCAGACCGAACTGCGCCGGGAAGCCGAAAAGAATGGCATCTCGGCGAAGACGTTCCAGTCGGCCTTTGCAGGCATCGAGCTCAACTGGGACCTTCCGGATCTGGCGCCTCCTGGCTTCCCGCCGCCAAAGGCGCAAAAGCAGACGCAAGCCGAGTTTTCCTCACCCGCGCCTTATTTCAACGAAGAGCGGCTGAAAAGGCTTGCGGCGACCGGACGCGGCTTTGCCTCGCAATATGGCTCGACGCTGAAGCGCATCGAAAGGACCTATGGCGTGCCGGGTTCGATCGTGCTGGCCATCTGGGGCCGCGAGACGGGGTTTGGCGCGGCAAAGATTCCGAATTCAGCGATCGGGGTGCTGGCGACCAAAGCCTTCATGTCGACGCGCAAGGATATGTTCCGCACAGAGCTGATCGCCGCACTTCATATTCTCGATGGCGGCGATGTGACCCCTGCCGACTTCAAGAGCTCCTGGGCGGGAGCGCTTGGCCAGCCGCAGTTCATGCCGAGCAGCTATCTCAAATATGCCGTCGATTTCGATGGCGACGGGCACCGCAACATCTGGACGTCCGTGCCGGACACGCTGGCATCAATAGCCAACTATCTTGTTAAAAAAGGCTGGCAGCGCAATCGCGATTGGGGCTTTGAGGTGACGATCCCCGCGCGGGTCTCCTGTGCGCAGGAAGGCCCGGATCTCGCAAAGCCTCTGTCGCATTGGGCTTCGCTCGGGATCGATCGCATTTCCGGCAAGGGCTTCCCGTCTGCCGAGATGAAAGCGGAAGGCATGATGCTGGTGCCGGCCGGCCGCGATGGGCCGGAATTCATCGTCACGCCGAACTTTTACATCATAAAGGAATACAACAACTCCGATCTCTATGCTCTCTATATCGGCAACCTCGCCGACCGGATCGCCGATGGCTCCGGAGCCTTTCAGGGAGCGTGGGGCGATGTCGGCAAGATGCTGCGCTCCGATGTTGCGGCCATGCAGAAGGCACTGGAGAAGAAGGGCTACGATGTCGGCGGCTCCGACGGCCTTCCCGGCTACAAGACGCGCCGCTCCATCGGCCAGTGGCAGGCAAAGAACGGTGAAAATCCCACCTGCTATCCCGAAGCCTCGATGATCGGAAAGCTGAGGTAGGGCCTAGAGGTTGCGCTTGAGGCCCTCGTGGCTCGCAACGAAGCCCAGCTTCTCGTAGAAGCGGATCGCATCGTCCCTGGCCTTGTCCGAGGTCAGCTGCACCAATCCGCAACCGCGTTCCTCACAGCGCGCGACCGCCCATTCGATGAAGCGCGTGCCAAGCCCGCTGCCGCGTTCCGATTGCGCGATGCGCACGCTTTCGATCTGCCCGCGCCACATGCCTGTGCGTGAAAGTCCGGGAATGAAGGTCAGCTGCAGGCAGCCAACCGGCTTGTCCTCGCCGTTTACGGCGACGCCTAGCAACTGGTTCGGATCGGCCTCGATAGCATCGAATGCCGCAAGATATCTGGCATCCGGCGGATCGGAGGCAATCTCTCGGCTTTGCCCGAGCTCATCATCGGTGAGCAGGCCGATGATTGCCGTGAGATCGGAACGGCGGGCGCGGCGAAAGGAATGCATGTCTTGCCTTAGTGGTGGAGATCGATGGGTGCCTTGTGAAAGACGTCGTCGGATGGCGGGATGGTCTGCCGTTCGATCATCCGGTGAACATGCGGCGCTTCGGTGCCGCGGTGAAGGGCGCGCAGGCGATCGAAGTTCTCCGCATCGGCCTGGGTGCGGCGCTGATTGTGGCGGATGTACTCGACCCAGGTCGGCGTGTGGTAGGTCTCGGTCCAGATGCCGGGATTCTCGAGGTCGCGCATCAGCGCCCAGTTGCGTGCTCCGTCGCGGATGCGGATGCGCCGCCGCTCTCCCATCAGCTTCAGGAATTCCGGCAGGTCGTCATCGCCGATCTGATAATCGATCTGAACGACGATCGGCCCGCTGCGGGGCGTGATGTCGAGACCGAGTGCGGGCTCGATGAAGCGGTTGAGGGGATCGAGATTGAGCGAGGCAAAGGCCGGCATCGAGAAGCGAAGGCCGATGACGATGCCGATCAGCATGACCGCGGCGGAGCTGTAGAGCGCATACGAGACGCCGAAGCGATCGGCAAGCAGGCCCCAGAGCCAGCTGCCCCCGGCAATGCCGCCGAAAGTGACCGTCTGATAGAGCGAGAGCGCGCGTCCGACCACCCAGCGCGGCGTCGAAAGCTGGACGATCGTATTGAACAGGGAAAGCGCCAGCACCCAGCATGCGCCGGCAATGAGCAGACCGACCGAGGTGAGGATCGCAAAGGGGCTCGAGCCGGCGATCACCATGCTGATCGCAAAGCCGGTAAAGGAGTAGCGGATAATACTTTCGCTGCTCAGTATCTCACGCAGCCGGGCATTGAGGGCGCCGCCACCGATTGCGCCAATGCCGAAGGAACCGAGCATGAGGCCATAGGTCAGCGGTCCGCCGGAGACAAGGTCGATCGCAACGATCGGCAGGAGGGCGAGCACCGAGCTTGCGCCGATGCCGAAGGTCATGCTGCGGAGCAGGACCTTCTCAAGGTTTGGCGACATCGAGACGTATCGAAGGCCGGCGGCGATCGCGCCTCCAAGATTTTCCCTCGGCAGCGAGGAAACAGGCAGCGCCGGCTTCCAGCGGAGCAGCGCGTAGATCATTGCCAGGTAACTGACCGTGTTGACAGCAAAGGCGCCGGCGGCACCTGCGGTGGCGACGATGAGGCCGCCGATCGCGGGACCGACACTGCGGGTCAGGTTGAACCCCATGCTGTTCAGTGTCACCGCGTTTGGCAGGTCCTCCCGCGGAACCATGTCGCCGACGGAGGCCTGCCAGGAGGGATTGTTGAGTGCCGTGCCGCAACCAATCAGGAAGGTGAAGAGCAGGAGCAGCCAGGGCGTGATCCAGCCGAGCAGGGCGCAGGCGGTGAGTGCGGCCGAGACGATGAGCATCAGAAACTGGGCGGTGAGCATCACTTGCCGCCGGTCGAAATTGTCGGCAAGCGCACCGGAAATGAGCGAAATCAGCATTATCGGCAGCGCCGTCGATGTCTGGACCAGTGCCACCATGTCCTCCGAAGCGGCAAGCGTCGTCATCATCCAGGCGGCTCCGACCACCTGGATCAGCCCCCCGAAATTCGAGGCGATGCTTGCAACCCAGATCGTGCGATAGGTCTCGTGCCTCAGTGGTGCCAGCGTTGGTGAATTGGACAGCACGATTCCTCCGCCTTGTTTTGTTCTCCCTCGGCTCCAATATATAACGAAGCCTTATGCTGGCTAGGCGCGATTGCCTGCCCCCGGCGCATTTCAGCCGAGAGCTTGCAATTTCGAAAAAACAGGCCTATATGCAGCGCAAATTCTTGATCGTACGATGAAGAGTGGGCCGCAAGGACCCGCTCTTTTTTATTAGCGCGATCATGCAAAATGCTTGAAATTTGCAAGGAGCGCACCGCTTGTCGGATCAGACAAACGCAGAAAACGAACTTGAGCCGCGGCTGATTACCGAGACCGGGCTCGACCAGCGCCTTGCCGACATCATCGAACCCGTGCTCGTCGGCATGGGCTTCCGTCTGACCCGCGTGCGCATGCTCAACCAGAATGGCGCGACGCTGCAGATCATGGCTGAGCGCAACGACGGCACGATGACTGTTGAAGACTGCGAAGAGGTCTCGACGGCCATTTCTCCGGTTCTTGATGTGGAAGATCCGATCGATCGGGAGTATCATCTGGAGGTGTCTTCGCCGGGTATCGACCGTCCGCTGGTGCGGAAGTCGGATTTTACCCGTTGGCAAGGGCACATTGTGAAGTGCGAAACGTCGATCATGATCGGCAACCGAAAGCGCTTCCGCGGAAAGATCATCGAAGTGGACGCGGATGGTTTCACGCTCGAGCGTGACCAGGTCGCCTATGGCGAAGAGCAGAAGGTCACCATTCCGTTCACCGCGCTCAGCGATGCGAAGCTCATTCTGACCGACGATCTGATCCGCGACGCGCTGCGCGCCGACAAGGCCGCGAAGGCGCAGGCCGCAAATCAGAACGATGCGGAAGACGAAGAATAACCGATCAACTACGGCTCCAGGGGCGGGAACCCGGTAAGCCAGGACGGAGAGATAAGACAATGGCAGTCAGTGCGAACCGGCTTGAACTTCTGCAGATCGCGGATGCAGTGGCGCGCGAAAAGGTCATCGACCGCGAAATCGTGCTTGCCGCAATGGCGGATGCGATCCAGAAAGCGGCACGCTCCCGTTATGGCACTGAATCGAACATCCGCGCCGATATCAATCCGAAGACCGGCGAAATCCGCCTGCAGCGCTTGCTCGAAGTCGTCGAGAAGGCCGAGGACTACTCGACGCAGATCCCGCTGGAACTCGCCCGCGACCGTAATCCCGACGCCGCCCTCGGCGACTTTATCGCCGATCCGCTGCCGCCGATGGATTTCGGCCGTATCGCGGCGCAGTCGGCCAAGCAGGTCATCGTCCAGAAGGTGCGCGAAGCCGAGCGTGACCGTCAGTTCGACGAATTCAAGGATCGTGTCGGCGAGATCGTCAACGGCACCGTCAAGCGTGTTGAATACGGCAATGTCATCGTCGATCTTGGCCGTGGCGAAGGCATCATCCGCCGCGACGAAATGATCCCGCGCGAAAACGTCCGTTATGGCGATCGCGTGCGCGCATACGTCTATGACGTTCGTCGCGAGCAGCGCGGCCCACAGATTTTCCTGTCGCGCACGCATCCGCAGTTCATGGTGAAGCTCTTCACCATGGAAGTGCCGGAAATTTACGACGGCATCATTCAGGTCCGCTCCGTTGCCCGCGACCCGGGCTCGCGCGCCAAGATCGCCGTCATCTCGAACGATAGTTCGATCGATCCGGTCGGCGCCTGCGTTGGTATGCGCGGTTCGCGCGTCCAGGCCGTCGTTGGCGAGCTCCAGGGCGAAAAGATCGACATCATTCCGTGGTCGCAGGATCCTGCGACCTTTGTCGTCAATGCCCTGCAGCCGGCGGAAGTCGCCAAGGTCGTTCTCGATGAAGACGCGGAGCGCATCGAAGTCGTGGTTCCGGACGAGCAGCTTTCGCTCGCGATCGGCCGCCGCGGCCAGAACGTCCGCCTCGCGTCGCAGCTGACCGGCTGGGACATCGACATCATGACCGAAGCCGAAGAGTCCGAGCGCCGTCAGAAGGAATTCAACGAGCGCACCAACCTCTTCATGGACTCGCTCGACGTTGACGAGATGGTCGGCCAGGTCCTGGCCTCGGAAGGCTTTGCTGCCGTTGAAGAGCTCGCTTATGTCGATCTCGATGAAATTTCATCGATCGACGGCTTTGACGAGGAGACGGCGCAGGAAATCCAGCAGCGCGCCCGCGAATATCTCGAAAAGCTCGAAGCAGAGATGGACGAGAAGCGCAAGGCGCTCGGCGTCTCCGACGAATTGCGCCAGATCGACGGCATGACCGGTCAGATGCTGGTCGCCCTCGGCGAAGACGGCATCAAGACGATGGAAGATTTCGCAGGCTGTGCCGCAGACGATCTCGTCGGCTGGACCGAACGCAAGAACGGCGAGACCAAGAAATTCGAGGGCCTCTTCTCGAAGTTCGACGTTTCGCGCGTCGAGGCCGAGCAGATGATCGTTCAGGCGCGGCTTGCTGCCGGCTGGATCACCGAGGAAGATCTTGCGAAGGATGTCGAAGCCGTTGAGGCCGATGCAGCCGAGCAGGAAGCGTAATGACCGCGCAGCCGGACACTTCTCCTGAGGATGATGATCTTGCAGGTTATGACGTGAACGGCCGCATGTGCATCGTGACGCGCGAAAGCGGATCGCCGGATGAGTTGATCCGCTTTGTTGCAGCTCCCGATGGGACAGTGATCGCCGACCTGAAGCGCCAGCTTCCGGGACGCGGTTGCTGGGTCAAGCTCGATCGCGCGTTGGTCGACAAGGCCGTGGCGAAGAAATCCTTCGCCCGCGCCCTGAAAGCCGATGTGAAGGCAGCGGGTGATCTTGGTGAAACCGTTGACCATCTGCTCGCGCAGCAACTGATGCAGATGATGAACATGGCGCGCAAAGCGGGCCAGTTCGTCAGCGGCTCTTCGAAAGTGGATGCCGCGGTCCGCAGCGGAGCGGCGCTGGCAGTATTCCATTCGACGGATGCTGCGGACGATGGTGTGAGAAAAATCGACCAGGCTCGCAAGGCCTGGCACCTCGGAATGGAAACCGAGGAGGAAATACCTTCCTTCCGTCTCTTCTCGGAGAGCGAAATGGAAGGCGTGATGGGCCAGAATGCTTTTATCCATGCCGCAGCGCTTGCAGGGCAGGCAGGTGAGGGTGTAGTGAAGCGCGCAAAGATGCTCGAAAGGTACCGCAGCGGCGGTCAGTCCCGGGCACCAGGCGGCGCTGGCCGGCAAAAACAATGATGCGGCGACCGGCACCGGCCGGCCCATCATTGATCGACAGTATTTGAACGACAGGGTCTGATGACGTCATCGCTCCCTGTCCGAAGGAACGGGAACGAATGACCGATAGCAATGACGACAAGACGCTTGGAGCAAAGAAGACGCTTACCCTGAAGCCATCGGGGATGAGCCAGGGCACCGTGCGCCAGGATATGGGTCGCGGTCGCACCAAGGCGGTCGTTGTCGAGACTCGCAAGCGGCGCCCGATGCGCCCTGAAGACGAGCGTCCGATCACGCCGGCTCAGGCCCCGGCACCTGCGCCCCGTGCGGCAGAATCCGCTCCGGCGGCAAAGCAGGCGCCTGCGCCGCGTATCCATCCACCGGGGGGCCAGCCGCCGCGTCCGCAGCAGCAGTCTTCGCAGGCTACCCGCCAGCAGGACCGTCCGCGTCCGGTGGTTCTGAACCATCTGTCGCCCGAGGAAATGGATGCTCGCCGCCGCGCGCTCGCCATGGCACAGGTCCGCGATGCCGAGGATGCGGTTCGCCGCGCCGAGGAAGAAAAGCGCCGTGCAGCCGAGGAAGCCGCCCGGCGCGAAGCGGAAGCAGCTGAAGCAGCTGAAACGGCACGCCGCGCAGCCGAAGAAGCCGCCCGTGCCCCGGCGCCAGTCGAAAACGCTCCGGTTGCGGAAGCAGTCCAGGTCGAGGCGCCGCGCCCTGCTCCGGCAGTGCGCCGTCCGGATACTCCGGCCCCTGCCACCGCCCGCCCGGCGCCTGGTGCGCCCGCACCGGCAGGACGCGCCCGCCGTCCGGAAGCTGAAGACGAGGAGCGCGCAGCGCCTCGTGGGGCTCCCGCCCGCGGCAGGGTTGTTCGCCCGGAACCGGCAAAGCCGGTGACGACGCGTCCGAAGACCGAAGAGGAGCGCCGCCGCGGCAAGCTGACGATCACCACCGCAAACGTCGATGACGACGGCAATGCGCGCGGCCGTTCGCTGTCCGCTATGCGCCGCCGCCAGGAGAAGTTCCGCCGCAGCCAGATGCAGGAAACCCGCGAGAAGGTTGTCCGCGAAGTCATCCTGCCTGAGACCATCACCATTCAGGAGCTGTCGCAGCGCATGTCCGAACGCGCCGTCGACGTCATCAAGTACCTGATGAAGGAAGGCCAGATGATGAAGCCGGGCGACGTAATCGACGCCGACCTAGCTGAACTCATTGCCGGCGAATTCGGCCATACCGTCAAGCGCGTCTCCGAATCCGACGTTGAGCTCGGCATCTTCAATGTTGCCGATCAGGAAGGCGATCGCGTTTCGCGTCCGCCGGTTGTTACGATCATGGGTCACGTCGACCACGGCAAGACCTCGCTGCTCGACGCCATCCGTCATGCCAACGTGGTTGCCGGCGAAGCCGGTGGTATCACGCAGCATATCGGCGCCTACCAGGTCGAACAGAACGGTCAGAAGATCACCTTCATCGACACCCCCGGCCACGCTGCGTTCACGGCCATGCGCGCCCGCGGTGCGCAGGCCACCGACATCGCAATCCTCGTCGTTGCAGCTGACGACAGCGTCATGCCGCAGACGATTGAATCGATCAACCACGCCAAGGCGGCCGGTGTTCCGATCATCGTGGCGATCAACAAGGTCGATAAGCCGACCGCCGATCCGCAGAAGGTGCGCACGCAGCTCCTGCAGCACGAAGTCTTCGTGGAATCGATGGGCGGTGAAGTTCTCGACGTCGAAGTTTCGGCCAAGACGGGCTTGAACCTCGACAAGCTGCTGGAAGCCATTCTGCTGCAGGCCGAAATTCTGGACCTCAAGGCCAATCCGAACCGCACGGCGGAAGGGACGGTCATCGAAGCCCAGCTCGACCGCGGCCGAGGTTCGGTTGCCACCGTTCTCGTCCAGAACGGCACGCTGAAGCCCGGCCAGATCATTGTTGCTGGCGATGTCTGGGGTCGTGTCCGCGCACTCGTCAACGACAAGGGCGAGCACGTCAAGGAAGCCCCGCCGGCCATGCCGGTCGAGGTGCTTGGCCTTTCCGGTACACCGCAGGCCGGTGACAGGTTCGCCGTCGTCGAAAACGAGGCTCGTGCGCGTGAAATCTCCGAGTACCGCCAGCGTCTGGCCCGCGATAAGGCTGCTGCCCGCCATTCGGGTCAGCGTGGTTCGCTGGAACAGATGATGAGCCAGCTTCAGGCGGCAGGCGTCAAGGAATTCCCGCTGGTCGTCAAGGGCGACGTGCAGGGTTCGATCGAAGCGATTGCCGGCGCGCTCGACAAGCTGGGAACCGACGAAGTTCGCGCCCGCATCGTGCATTCTGCGGCTGGCGGTATCACCGAGTCGGATATTTCTCTGGCAGAGGCTTCCGGTGCCGCAATCATCGGCTTCAACGTCCGTGCCAATGCACAGGCCCGTACCTTGGCCGAGCGTCAGGGCATCGAAATCCGCTACTACAACATCATCTACGACCTCGTGGATGACGTTAAGGCGGCAATGTCCGGCCTGCTTTCTCCGGAGCGCCGCGAAACCTTCCTCGGCAATGCCGAGATCCTCGAGGTGTTCAACATCACGAAGGTCGGCAAGGTTGCAGGTTGCCGCGTTACCGAAGGCAAGGTCGAGCGTGGTGTCGGCGTCCGCCTCATCCGCGACAACGTCGTCATCCACGAAGGCAAGCTCAAGACGCTCAAGCGCTTCAAGGACGAGGTCTCGGAAGTGCATGCCGGCCAGGAATGCGGTATGGCTTTCGAGAATTACGAAGACATCCGCGCAGGCGACACGATCGAATGCTTCCGCGTCGAGCACATCACGCGGACGCTCTGATCGTGTGATATTGGAAATTTGGACGGGCGCCGGATCACTGAGGCCGGCGCCCGAACCTTTTGAGGCAAAGAAAAATGGCAACAAGACCAACAACCTCCGCACCTTCGCAGCGTATGCTGCGCGTCGGCGAGCAGGTTCGCGCCGCTATCACGCAGGTTCTGCAACGCGGTGAAGTGCGCGATGACGTGATCGAGAAGACCGTCATTTCCATCTCCGAAGTCCGCATGTCGCCCGATCTGAAGATCGCGACAGCCTATGTTACGCCGCTCGGTGTGACGGATCATGATGCGGTGATCGCTGCGCTGAACCGCAATGCGAAGTTCATCCGCGGCCGGCTCGGACCGCAGCTGCGACAGATGAAGTACATGCCGGAAGTGCGTTTCCGCGACGACACCAGCTTCGACAACTACAAAAAGATCGACGAACTGCTCCGCTCGCCCGAGGTTCAGCGCGACCTCGACGGCGATACTGAAGAGCAATAGCAGAAGAAACGAATGTCAAAACCACGCAAACCCAAGGGCCGCCCGGTTTCCGGCTGGCTGATCCTCGACAAGCCGGTGGATTTCGGCTCGACGGAAGCCGTCTCCAAGATCAAATGGCTCTTCAAGGCCCAGAAATGCGGCCATGCCGGCACACTCGATCCTCTTGCTTCGGGAATGCTGCCGGTAGCGCTCGGCGACGCGACCAAGACCGTTCCTTATGTCATGGACGGCCGCAAGATCTACGAATTCACGGTAACCTGGGGTGAGGAACGCGCAACGGACGATCTCGAGGGCGATGTGACCCAGAGCTCCGATAAGCGCCCGAGCGAACAGCAGATCCGCGACCTCCTGCCGAAATACACAGGCGTCATCAGTCAGGTTCCCCCGCAGTTCTCGGCGATCAAGATCGCCGGTGAGCGCGCCTACGATTTGGCGCGCGATGGCGCGGCGGTGGAGATTCCATCCCGTGAAGTCGAGATTTTCCGGCTGACGCTGCTTGCCTGCCCGGATGAAAATACCGCGCATTTCGAAGTGGAATGCGGCAAGGGCACCTATGTGCGCGCGCTCGCTCGCGACTTAGGCCGCGATTTCGGCTGCTACGGGCATATCTCGGGCCTTCGCCGGACCTTCGTTGCGCCCTTTGCCGAGGAAACAATGGTACCGCTCGCCGATCTCGTCGCGCTTGAGGCGATCGAGGATGCGGATGAACGCCTTGCCGCACTGGACGCGCTTCTGATTGATACCAGTGAAGCACTCTCCTCGCTGCCGCACCTTGTCGTCAACGATGACCAGGCGCACCGGCTCAAGATGGGCAATCCGATCCTCGTGCGCGGCCGTGATGCACCGGTTGCCGAAAGCGAAGCTTATGCGACGGCGCGTGGCAAGCTGATCGCGATCGGCGAGATCGGCCAGGGGGAATTCCGCCCGAAGCGTGTCTTCGTCTGAGCTTCAGTTCCAGCCGGAAGAGGGGTGCCCGGCATGCCTCTTCCCTTTGCTGTCTGAATGGTTTATAGGCAGCGCCAGCATCAGGCAGGCCTGATTGCATTCGCGGCCGAAGCTGGACGACATCCCGGCTTTTGGCGACTTCATTCTCCTCTCATGGAAAGGAACATCCGATGTCGATTACTGCTGAGCGCAAGACCGCCCTTATCAAGGAATACGCAACGTTCGAAGGCGACACCGGTTCTCCGGAAGTCCAGGTTGCGATCCTGACCGAGCGGATCAACAACCTCACGGAACACTTCAAGGGCCACAAGAAGGACAACCATTCCCGCCGTGGTCTGCTGACAATGGTTTCCAGCCGCCGTTCGCTTCTTGATTACCTCAAGAAGAAGGACGAAAGCCGTTACTCCAAGCTGATCTCCAGCCTGGGTATCCGCCGCTGACGGTTTTCCGGCGGGCGCTCTTCGGGCGCCCGCCGGATTCTTTTGAGGGTCGAGAACCCCTGAATTTCTACCGCCGCGCCCTATCTTCGCGTGGAGGAAACACGGCGGACCCGGATGGGCCGGTTCTGCCAAACCAACCGTTGACCTGTCATGGGGCAGGATTGCCGGATGCTTTCGACCAAAGTCTTTCAGGAGGCTTTGGTCCGGTTTCTCAGTAAACCGAGGATGAAAAGCCTCCCGTTGTCTTGCCCATGATGTGTCACATTAATTGCGGTCGACTGTGCGCTGCGCTTCTGGCGATGGCACGCGCTCCCGCATTGAAGGACAAGACATATGTTCGATACCCATACCGTGGAAATCGAGTGGGCAGGCCGCCCGCTAAAGCTGGAAACCGGCAAGATCGCCCGTCAGGCTGACGGCGCCGTTCTGGCTACCTACGGCGAAACCGTCGTTCTGGCGACTGTTGTTTCCGCCAAGGCTCCGAAGCCCGGTCAGGATTTCTTCCCGCTGACCGTCAACTACCAGGAAAAGACCTACGCAGCCGGCAAGATTCCCGGCGGCTATTTCAAGCGCGAAGGCCGCCCGAGCGAAAACGAAACCCTCGTTTCCCGCCTGATCGACCGCCCGATCCGTCCGCTCTTCCCGGAAGGCTACAAGAACGACACGCAGGTCGTCGTCACCGTCATTCAGCATGACCTGGAAAACAATCCGGACATCCTGTCGATGGTTGCCACTTCCGCCGCTCTGACTCTCTCCGGCGTTCCCTTCATGGGTCCGGTCGGCGGCGCGCGCGTCGGCTATATCAACGGCGAATACGTCCTGAACCCGCATCTCGACGAGATGGACGAATCGGTGCTCGACCTCGTCGTTGCCGGTACGCACGATGCCGTTCTGATGGTCGAATCCGAAGCCAAGGAACTGAACGAAGACATCATGCTCGGTGCTGTCATGTTCGGTCACCGAGGCTTCCAGCCGGTTCTCGACGCGATCATCAAGCTTGCCGAAGTGGCTGCCAAGGAGCCGCGCGAGTTCCAGCCGGAAGACTACTCCGAACTCGAAGGCGAGATGTTGACGCATTTCGAAGCTGAACTTCGCGACGCCTACAAGATTACCCAGAAAGCCGACCGTTACGCCGCCGTCGACGCCGTCAAGGCAAAGGTCAAGGCCCACTTCCTGCCGGAAGAAGGCGAAGCCAAGTACACGGCCGAAGAAGTCGGCGCCATCTTCAAGCACCTGCAGGCAAAGATTGTTCGTTGGAACATCCTCGACACCAAGAGCCGTATCGACGGCCGCGACCTCGAAACCGTTCGTCCGATCGTTTCGGAAGTCGGCCTGCTGCCGCGTACCCACGGCTCGGCGCTCTTCACCCGCGGTGAAACGCAGGCGATCGTCGTTGCCACGCTCGGCACCGGCGAAGACGAGCAGTACGTCGATTCGCTGACGGGCATGTACAAGGAGCGCTTCCTGCTTCACTACAACTTCCCGCCCTACTCCGTAGGCGAAACCGGCCGCATGGGCTCTCCGGGCCGCCGCGAAATTGGTCACGGCAAGCTTGCATGGCGCGCGATCCACCCGATGCTGCCGTCGGCTGAGCAGTTCCCCTACACGCTGCGCGTTGTCTCCGAAATCACCGAGTCGAACGGCTCGTCCTCGATGGCAACCGTTTGCGGTACCTCTCTGGCGCTGATGGATGCAGGCGTTCCGCTTGCAAAGCCAGTTGCCGGTATCGCCATGGGCCTGATCCTCGAAGGTGACCGTTTCGCCGTTCTCTCCGACATCCTCGGTGACGAAGACCACCTCGGCGACATGGACTTCAAGGTTGCCGGTACCGCTGACGGTATCACCTCGCTGCAGATGGACATCAAGATCGCCGGTATCACCGAAGAGATCATGAAGGTTGCGCTCAGCCAGGCAAAGGGCGGTCGCGCTCACATTCTCGGCGAAATGGCCAAGGCCATCACCGAGAGCCGTGGCCAGCTCGGCGAGTTCGCACCGCGCATCGAAGTCATGAACATTCCGGTCGACAAGATCCGCGAAGTCATCGGCTCCGGCGGCAAGGTCATCCGCGAAATCGTCGAAAAGACCGGCGCCAAGATCAACATCGAAGACGACGGCACCGTCAAAATTGCCTCGTCCTCCGGCAAGGAAATCGAAGCGGCCCGCAAGTGGATCCACTCGATCGTTGCTGAGCCGGAAGTTGGCCAGATCTACGAAGGCACGGTCGTCAAGACCGCCGACTTCGGCGCCTTCGTCAACTTCTTCGGCGCCCGTGACGGCCTGGTCCACATCTCGCAGCTCGCTTCCGAGCGCGTGGCGAAGACGCAGGATGTCGTCAAGGAAGGCCAGAAGGTCTGGGTTAAGCTCCTCGGCTTCGACGAGCGCGGCAAGGTCCGCCTGTCGATGAAGGTCATCGACCAGGCGACCGGCCAGGAACTCCCGGCTGCCGAAAAGAAGAAGGAAGAAGCGGCCGAGTAAGCCGCACCCTTCCAATCGTTCATGGGCGCGGGAGTTTCCCGCGCCCTTTTTGTATTCGAAGATGAGAAAAGATCATGAGCCGCGAGACGCTGAAGACCCTGTTCCATCCCTTTGTGACCCGTACCATCGATGCGCCGGGCGAGGGCGAGCGTGTGCTGTTTCTGGGCGCCGAAGCAGGCTTTGCACTGCCGGAAGGGTTTGCCGCCTCGCTGAGCGCCGTACAGGGCTGCCGAGCGCTCTACAGACAGCTGCTGTCGCAGCGTATCGAAACATCGCCTGAGATCGAAGGCGACGACTATGATGCGGCTCTCGTGCTCTGCACCAAGCACAAGGGCGAGAACGAGGCCAACATCGCCGCAGCGCTTTCCCGCGTTAAGGTGGGTGGCCTGGTCGTTGTCGCCGGCGGCAAGGAAGACGGTATCCAGCCGCTGCGCAAGCGCATGGAAGGCCTCGGCCTCGATGTCGAACACATGCCGAAATATCACGGCGTCGCCTTCTGGTTCGTTCGTCCCGAAGATGTCAAGGAAGCCTTGGCGAAGCTCGCCAAGGCACCTGTCCGCGTCGACGGCCGCTTCATCGCCTCGCCAGGCATGTTCTCGCACGACCGCATTGACGACGGCTCGGAGCTGCTCGCATCGCGCATGCCGACGGATTTCACAGGCGACGCAGCCGATTTCGGCGCCGGTTGGGGTTATCTGTCGGTCGAGCTTGCCGAGAAGTCGCCGAAGCTCGAGCGGCTTGACCTTTATGAGGCCAATTACGCCTCCCTCGAGGCTGCGAAGGGCAATCTGGCAGAGAACTGCCCTGACGCGCCAGCGCGCTTCTTCTGGCACGATCTGGCGGCTGAGCCGGTCAAGGACAAGTACGACCTGATCATCATGAACCCGCCTTTCCACGAAAGCCATGCGGCCGAGCCCTCGCTCGGTCAGGCGATGATCAAGACCGCCGCCTCATCCCTGCGCGGCGGTGGCCGCCTGATGCTCGTCGCCAATCGTGGCCTGCCCTATGAGCCCGTGCTTGCCGCAAACTTCAAGGAGAGCGGCGAGACCTGCCGCAACGCGCGCTTCAAGGTGCTGTGGGCGAAGAAGTAATCCGCATAGGCAGCCTCTCCCGGCTAGACTTGTTGCCAATGCGCTGAAGTCGAGGGGAGAGAGCCATGGATACGGAAGCGAACAAGACACTCGTGAGGGCCTATGTCGAGGCATTCAACCGCTTCGACATGAAGACGCTGCGCGCGCTATTTGCCGACGCCGCGCGGATTTACGGTGTTCTGGGCTATGGTGGTCTGGATGATGTCGAACCCATCTGGCGAGAGCTCCACGAGGGCATGAACGTAAACCTTGAGATCCTCGATATCGCCGCCGAGGGAGAAAATGTCGTGGTCCGCTACAGGGAAACTGGGCGCTATTCGGGATTCTTCCGCGGCCTCGTCGGCCATAATCCGACCGGCAAGAACTATGAATTACCGCGGTGGAGTGGTTCGTCGTCGACAATGGGAAGATAGCGACCCGATGGGGCGCCAGAGACTCCGCCGCCATCCTGCGGCAGGTCGCGCACGCCTAAAGCATGCGTCTCGGAACAAAGCCGGGCTCGTGTTCAAGCCCGGCTTCCTGTTCTTACTCGACATCCGCCGTGCGCAGCGTTTCGAGCGTCGGCATCGAGGTGATGTTGAATCCGGCATCCACGAAGTGGATCTCGCCGGTAACACCAGTGGAGAGATCGGACAGCAGGTAGAGCGCGGAATTGCCGACCTGATCGATGCTTACGGTCTTGCGGAGCGGCGCATTGCGCTGGTTCCACGAGAGGATCGCGCGCGCATCCGAGATACCGGCGCCTGCGAGTGTCCGGATCGGGCCCGCGGAGATCGCGTTGACGCGGATGCCGCGCGGGCCATAGTCGGCGGCGAGATAACGGACGGAAGCTTCGAGAGCTGCCTTTGCCACGCCCATGACGTTGTAGTTCGGGATGACGCGCGTCGACCCGTTATAGGTCAACGTCAGCATGGAGCCGCCCTCGTTCATCAGCGGCGCGCAGCGCTTGGCGATTTCCGTGAAGGAGAAGCAGGAGATCACCATCGTGCGGCTGAAATTTTCGCGGGTGGTGTCTGCGTAAAGACCCTTCAGTTCGTTCTTGTCGGAAAAGCCGATGGCATGGACGATGAAATCCAGCTTGCCCCAGCGCTCCTTGATCGCCTCGACGACGCCATCAACCGAGGCGATGTCGTCCACGTCGCAGGGTACGATGAAATCCGATCCGGTTTCTGCTGCCAACGGCTTCACCCGCTTGCCAAGGGCTTCGCCTTGGTAGGTGAACGCAAGCTCAGCGCCTTGGGCTGCGAGCGCCTTTGATATGCCCCATGCGATAGAATGGTTGTTTGCGACGCCCATGATGAGCCCGCGCTTACCGTGCATTATTCCTGCCATGTTACTATCCGTTGTAGCGCTGGAAGACGAGCGTGGCGTTGGTACCGCCGAAGCCGAAGGAGTTAGAGAGAGCAATATCTACCTTGGCGTTGTCGATGCGCTTGCGAACGATCGGCACGCCCTCGAATTCCGGATCGAGTTCCGTGATGTGGGCGCTTTCGCCGATGAAGCCTTCCTGCATCATGAGAAGCGAGTAGATCGATTCCTGAACGCCGGCAGCCCCCAGCGAGTGGCCGGTCAGCGACTTGGTCGACTGGATGTGAGGGATACTGTCGCCGAAAACTTCCCGGATCGCGCCGATTTCCTTGCTGTCACCCACCGGTGTCGAGGTGCCGTGCGTGTTGATGTAGTCGACGTTGCCTTTGACGGTGGAAAGCGCCTGACGCATGCAGCGCACCGCACCCTCTCCCGAGGGAGCAACCATGTCGTAGCCGTCCGAGGTCGCACCGTAGCCGACGATCTCGGCGTAGATCTTGGCGCCGCGCGCCTTGGCATGCTCCAGTTCTTCGAGCACGAGAACGCCTGCGCCGCCGGCGATCACAAAGCCGTCACGGCTGACGTCGTAGGCGCGCGAGGCACTTTCCGGCGTATCGTTGTACTTGGAGGACATCGCACCCATGGCGTCGAAGAGGTTGGACATCGTCCAGTCGAGGTCCTCGTGACCGCCGGCGAACATCACGTCCTGCTTGCCCCACTGGATCATTTCCGTGGCGTTGCCGATGCAGTGCGCGGACGTCGAGCAGGCCGAGGAGATCGAATAGTTGACGCCGTGGATCTTGAACCAGGTTGCAAGCGTTGCCGATGCCGTGGACGACATTGCCTTGGGCACGGCAAACGGGCCGATGCGCTTGGGGCTGTTGTTCTTAATGGTGATCTCGGCGGCTTCGATCAGGGTGCGGGTGGATGGCCCGCCGGAGCCCATGATGATGCCGGTGCGTTCGTTGCCGCTCACCGTGGACTCCTCGAGACCGGAATCGGCAATCGCCTGCTTCATGGCAACATGGTTCCAAGCACCGCCCTGCGACAGGAAGCGCATGGCTCGGCGGTCGACGAGATCGGTGGGGTCGAGGCTCGGGCGGCCCCAGACGTGGCATTTGAAGCCATGCTCTGCAAAATCGTTGGAGAAGGAAATGCCTGACTTGGCGTCGCGCAGCGAGGCGGTGACTTCCGCAGCATCATTGCCGATCGAGGACACTATACCCAGACCCGTGACAACTACCCGTCTCATCGTTTCAACCTTTTCATTGTTTTATTCGTGAAGGAGCCGGGCCGTTCCGCCCGGAGCGATCATGCGACTTTGTCCTGGAAAAGTCCGACGCGCAGATCGGTCGCCTTGTAGATTTCCTCGCCATCCGCCTTCATCCAGCCGTCGGCGATGCCGAGCACGAGGCGGCCGCGCATGACGCGCTTGAAGTCGATCCCATATTCGACCAGCTTGGTCTTTGGCGTCACCATGCCGGTAAACTTCACTTCGCCGGTCGAGATCGCCCGGCCCTTGCCGGGTTCGCCCAACCAGCCGAGGAAGAAGCCCGTCAGCTGCCACATGGCATCGAGGCCGAGGCAGCCAGGCATCACGGGATCGCCCATGAAGTGGCAGGGAAAGAACCACAGGTCCGACGTGATATCGAACTCTGCGCGTACGAAACCTTTGCCATGGGGTCCACCCTCTTCAGAAATCTGCGTGATGCGATGGAACATCAGCATGGGCGGCAGCGGCAGCTGCGCATTGCCCGGGCCGAACATTTCGCCGCGGCCGCAAGTCAGGATTTCCTCATAGGTGAAGCTGGATTGTTTCGTTGTCATGAAAATTCTGTTCCCTCGCCACGAGCCGATGGATGTGAGTGTTTAGTCCAAGTTCAAAGGAAAATGAAGCATAAGCATGGCTGGGTTCACCTCCCTGTCCTCAACTAACCTGTTGCGTTATTTGGTGGTCGCATACAGGAAGGCTAGGGCTGCTGCCAGACCCAATTGCGTCAGAAGCCCGATTTTCCGGCGTTTCAGGGTCCATTGTCCCCATCGAAGCTATTGAAACGCTTCGGCGCAAAAGTTATATGGCTTAAAGAAACCTGATTGATTGACGCTAGAATAACCGGAGTTCCTCCCTGATGGCGGCTGAAGCGCCGATTGCTATCGAAGCCAGACTGCGCTGCGCGGGCCTGCGGCCGACCCGCCAGCGCGTTGCGCTCGGCGATCTTCTCTTTGCAAAGGGCGACCGGCATCTGACGGTCGAGGAGCTGCACGAAGAAGCAGTGGCTGCAGGCGTGCCGGTTTCCCTGGCGACGGTCTACAACACGCTGCACCAGTTTACCGAAGCGGGCATGATCCGCGTTCTCGCCGTCGAGAGCGCCAAGACCTATTTCGACACCAACGTCTCCGATCACCACCATTTCTTCGTCGAAGGCGAGAATGAAGTACTGGATATTCCGGTCAGCAACCTGACGATCGACAATCTGCCGGAGCCGCCCGAGGGCATGGAAATCGCCCATGTCGACGTGGTGATTCGCCTGCGGCCGAAGCGCTGATTTTTTACATCACATCATCAGGGTGACGTCCGGGCTTGTGCCTGTAGACAGGGAACGTCCACCCGAACCATAAGGCCCCGCCGCGCACCGCGAAGGCGGCGATAACGCCGACAGCCGAAGCTATGTAGAGCGACAGGCCGAGTTCGGTCGCTCCGGTAAAGACGCCTGCGCCGACAAGCGCCGCCGTAATGTAGATCTCGGGCCTGAGAAGCACCGAGGGTTCGTTGGCCATCAGATCGCGCAGGATGCCCCCGAAGGTTGCCGTCAATGTGCCGGTGACGAGTGCGATCGTCGGCGAGCCGGTCGCCGCGAGGCCCTTGGCCGCACCCATGACGCAATAGGCGGAAAGACCTACCGCATCGAGCCAGATGAGAAGGCGATAGCGTGATTCCACCAGATGCGCCGTGAAGAAGACCACAATACCCATCGCACAGCAGATGACGATATAGTCGGGGTTCAGCACCCAGAAGACCGGCACGCGGCCGAGGACGATGTCGCGCACCGTTCCGCCGCCTGTGCCCGTCACCATTGCGAAGAAAAGAAAGCCGATCAGGTCAAGCTGCTTGCGCGAGGCAGCGAGTGCCCCCGTTGCCGCAAAGAGCGCGACGCCGGCATAATCGAGATAGACAAGCAGAGACATGGTCGGACCTCAAAGCCGGCAGACGATGACAAACTGAATCACGGCGGCAAGGGCGGCGCAAGGCGGATCCTCCAGAATGCGCGGCTGTCAGCGTCAAACCGCCCAAAAGAGGAAAGCCGTGAAAACGCTTCTTATCGTTCTGAACCTCATCGCTCTGCTTGTCGTGCCCACGGCCGCATTGGCGCAGCAATCGCTGATCTCGGATCCGGAAATCTATGAAAAAAAGCATTTCACCGAGCAGTGCACCAAGGCCGAGTTTTCGGACACGTTCGTGACGCGCCAGGACATCAACAACGATGGTCTTATCGATGCGGTGGTCAATGAGGGTGAATTGACCTGCGATGGAAAAAAGGGGCCGCAGTGCAACGACGACGGCTGCACCTATAACTTCTACCTGCAGGTGGCCGAGGGTGGCTACTTCATGATCGCGACGGCGCAAATCTATGGCTACGATTTCGTCAAGCGGTTCGGCAATATGGTGCTGGCCATGAAGATGCACCCGCGCTTCTGCGATCGCACCGACGGCGAAGCCTGCATTGTAACGGCGCGCGTTCGGGGCACGAAGTTCGTCACCATCTCGAAAAAATAGCGTCTCAGCCGGGATAGAGCTCGGACGTCCGGCCAGCAAAGTAATAGCCGACGAGGCCGTACCATTCGCGCACGGCCGTTGCCATGTTCTGCGCATTCAGGCTCGGCTGCGTGAAATCGATGCCGAGGGTCACCTTGCCGTCTGTCCGGTAATCTGTCGGCCATGGCGCGATCTCGATGCCCTGCTTGCGAAAAATGCCGACCGAACGTGGCATGTGATAGCCGGATGTGATCAGCAGGCAGTTCGACAATCCCTGGCTTTCAAGCAGCTTCTTGGTATTCAGCGCGTTCTCGAACGTCGTGCGTGATGTCGTCTCTTCGACAAGCCGTTCGCGTGGAATTCCAAAGGCCGGAAAGAAGCGCGCCGAAGCTGCCGCGTCGCCCTCATAGCCTCCGGACAGCGAGCCGTCGCCTCCTGAGATCAGGATTCGCGATTGCGGGTATTTCTGTGCCAGCCGCAGTGTCTCGAGAAAGCGGTCCGCGGCAGCGTTGAACTCGATTCCGTGTTTGGCAGTGTTGACCTCGTTTTCGAAGGCGCCGCCGAGAACGATCATGCACTGCAAATTATCCGGATCACGATCCGGCTTTGGAAACCGTGTTTCAAGTCCCTGGAGAAGGAAATTGCCCGTGGTGGTGAAAAGGACGACGAAGAGCAGGAGTGCAGCCAGTGCCGAGAAAAATGCGCCGAACTTCCCGCGGCCGAGTACGATCGCAAGGAATGCAAATAGCGCAAGGAAGAAGGCCAGCGAGAGCGGCTGGCCGAAAACCCAGACCAACTTCGAAAATAGAAACAACGATTTCACCTCACGCGAAAGACAGCGGCATCCTATCCGATTCGAGGTTAACGGAAATAACAGGCGTGCGACGCCCGCCAGGCAGCCGCCGCTGGGAGAATTGAACGGTTAGACCGAGCTGCATATGCGCCGGTTGCAAAGGTGACGCTCAGCTCTCTTTGTGCGGCCTAGCCCCGAAAAGTCGGTTAAATCTCGCAACTGGTGGATTGAGTTATTTTTATAACCAGCATAGTAGCGTCAACAACTTCTAGAAGGGAACGCGCAGGTGCCAGATCCGGTAGATATTCTCGTCGGCCGCAACGTCAGAAAGCTTCGCGCCCGTCGCCGCGTCTCGCAACTCGAGCTGGGTGAAGCGCTCGGCCTGACCTTCCAGCAGATCCAGAAATACGAAAAGGGCACCAATCGCGTCTCAGCCAGCAAATTGCACCAGATCGCGGTTTTTCTGGGTGTCGAAATCTCCGCCCTTTTCGAGGGGGTGCACACGTCCGATTCTCCGGGAAGGATCGAGCTGAGCCCGGAGGCTTACGAATTGGCGGTCAACTATGACAGGCTTCACTCGCCGGCGGGCAAGGAGGCAGTCAAAACGATTCTGACGTTGATGGGCGCGGAAAAGGCTGTCTGACGCGTTGAGACGTCAAACGCCTGCTTCAAAGCAGTTTCGATTTTCTAGTGAAGCTCGCGCTCGTGCAGCGCGACGAGCAGTTCGTCCTGCGTGTGATGCCCGGCTTCGTAGAGATCGATCGCGACACTGGCGATCGATAGCCCCTGCTGGCTGCGCAGCTTGATGTTGCGCTCCGCACACCAAGTATAAAGTGCGCCGGCAAGGACGTCGATGTCGTCCCGCTGAAAGGACAAGGAGGCTGCTGCCGTCATGGTAGTGACCTTTGATTAGTTGTTCCCCAGTATTCCACGGCTAGGAAGGCTGCTATTTCGGCAAGTTGCAAGCAGCATCAGCAGCCTGCGTTAACGCTGGCCATATTGGTTGCTCGTCATGTTTCAAATTGAAACACAAGTCACCCTTCGGCGGGGGCGGCGCCGATAGCGTGCGATTTTGGACCATGCCTAGATTTCTCAACTAAAGCCCTGGCATCGATCACGCTTCGAGCTTTCGTATTCAAAGTCCGAGTTTCGATCTGTGCAACTCGGCAAACAAAAAGCCGGGAGAAAGTCTCCCGGCTTCGATTTAAATACTGTCGCTGACCTCAGCCTTCGAAGAATTCCTTCATCCGGGCAAAGAAGCCCGTTGATTCCGGATTGTTCTCCCTCGAAGAAAGCTGCTCGAATTCCTGCAACAGTTCGCGTTGGCGCTTGGAGAGCTTCTGCGGCGTCTCGATCTGGATCTGGATGTAGAGGTCACCCGTCTGACTTGAGCGCAGCACGGGCATGCCCTTGCCCTTGAGACGGAACTGCTTGCCGGCCTGCGTCCCTTCCGGAACGGAGACCCGGGACTTGGTGCCGTCGAGCGTAGCGACATCGAAGGTCCCGCCAAGGGCTGCCGTCGTCATCGAGATCGGAACGGCACAATAGAGGTCCGCTCCATCGCGCTGATAGAATTCATGCGGCTTCACCGACAAGAAGATATAGAGATCGCCAGACGGCCCGCCTCGCGCCCCGGCTTCGCCCTCGCCCTGCAGGCGGATCCGCGTGCCGTCTTCGATACCGGCCGGGATATTGACGGAGAGCGAACGCTCTTCCGTCACGCGTCCCTGGCCATGGCACTTCGGGCACGGATCGGGGATGATCTGGCCGCGGCCGTGGCAGGTCGGGCAGGTCCGCTCGATCGAGAAAAAGCCCTGTGCGGCGCGAACGCGGCCGGACCCCTGACAGGTGCCGCAGGTTTTCGGCTGAGTACCCGGCTTGGCGCCCGAACCGGAGCAGACATCGCAGGTGATCGACGTCGGAACCCGGATTTGCGCCGTCTTGCCGGAGAAGGCCTCTTCCAGCGAGATTTCCATGTTGTAGCGAAGATCAGCGCCGCGTTCGCGTCCGCCCGAAGAGCGCTGTCGTCCGCGGCCGCCGCCCATCATCTCGCCAAAGATGTCCTCGAAGATGTCGGAGAAGCCACCACCGCCGGCAAAGCCCGCACCGCCACCGAAGCCGCCGGCACCCATGCCGCCGTGTTCGAAGGCTGCGTGGCCATAGCGATCATAGGCGGCCCGCTTCTGCGGATCCTTGAGGATTTCGTAAGCCTCGTTGATTTCCTTGAACTTGTGTTCCGCGGCCTGGTCATCTGGGTTCTTGTCCGGATGAAATTTCATCGCCAGCTTGCGGAAAGCGCTTTTCAGCTCTTTTTCGTCTGCCGTCCTAGCGACACCGAGCGTTTCGTAAAAGTCCGCTTTTGCCAATTTACACCCCGGAAATGGATTTCCGGCTGCCCTGAGGCAGCCGGATCGCAGTATTTAGCATAACCACCCTGCCGCGGATTACGCGGACTTTTTGCGGTCGTCGTCCTTGACTTCTTCGTAGTCGGCATCGACGACATTGTCATCGCCACCGGCTGCGGAGGCATCAGCCGTGCCGGCTTCAGCCTGCTGGGCTTCGTAGATCGCCTGCCCGAGCTTCATGGAAACTTCCATAAGGGTCTGCGTCTTCGCCTTGATGTCCTCAGCATCCGGATCGGTTGCTTCGGCTGCAGACTTCAGAGCGGCAATCGCGTCGGAGATCGCGGTGCGGTCGGCCTCGGAGACCTTGTCACCATAATCCTTCAGCGACTTTTCCGTGGAGTGGACCAAGCTCTCTGCCTGGTTCTTGGCTTCCACGGTTTCGCGGCGCTTCTTGTCTTCGGCGGCATGCGATTCGGCATCCTTGACCATCTTTTCGATGTCGGCGTCGGAAAGGCCGCCAGACGCCTGGATGCGGATCTGCTGTTCCTTGCCGGTACCCTTGTCCTTGGCCGAAACCTGAACAATGCCGTTCGCGTCGATGTCGAAAGTGACTTCGATCTGCGGAACGCCGCGCGGCGCCGGCGGAAGACCGACGAGGTCGAACTGGCCGAGCAGCTTGTTGTCGGCAGCCATTTCGCGCTCGCCCTGCGAAACGCGGATGGTAACGGCCTGCTGGTTGTCGTCAGCGGTCGAGAAGGTCTGCGACTTCTTCGTCGGAATCGTCGTGTTGCGTTCGATCAGACGGGTGAAGACGCCGCCGAGGGTCTCGATGCCGAGAGACAGCGGGGTTACGTCGAGAAGCAGGACATCCTTGACGTCGCCCTGCAGAACGCCAGCCTGGATGGCGGCGCCGAGAGCAACGACTTCATCCGGGTTGACGCCCTTGTGCGGTTCCTTGCCGAACAGCTGCTTGACGACTTCCTGGACCTTCGGCATGCGGCTCATGCCGCCCACGAGAACGACTTCGTCAATATCGGCGGGCGTAACGCCGGCATCCTTGAGCGCTGCCTTGCAGGGAGCGATCGTGCGCTGGACGAGATCGTCGACCAGGCTTTCGAGCTTGGCGCGCGTCAGCTTCAGCGTCAGGTGCTTCGGGCCGGAAGCGTCAGCCGTGATGAACGGCAGGTTGATTTCGGTCTGCTGCGAGGACGAGAGTTCGATCTTTGCCTTTTCAGCAGCTTCCTTGAGGCGCTGCAGGGCAAGCTTGTCGTTCTTCAGGTCGATGCCGTTGTCCTTCTTGAACTCGGCTGCGAGATATTCGACGAGACGCATGTCGAAGTCTTCACCACCGAGGAAGGTGTCACCGTTGGTCGACTTCACTTCGAAGACGCCGTCGCCGATTTCGAGGATCGAGATATCGAAGGTACCGCCGCCAAGGTCGTAGACGGCGATCGTCTTGCCTTCCTTCTTGTCGAGGCCGTAGGCGAGTGCCGCTGCGGTCGGCTCGTTGATGATGCGGAGAACTTCGAGGCCTGCAATCCTGCCCGCATCCTTCGTCGCCTGACGCTGCGCGTCGTTGAAGTAGGCCGGAACGGTGATGACGGCCTTCTCGACCTTCTCACCGAGATAGGATTCGGCTGTTTCCTTCATCTTCTGAAGGATCATTGCGGAGACCTGCGCGGGCGAATAGCCCTTGCCGTTGGCTTCGACCCAGGCGTCGCCATTGTCGCCCTTGACGATATTGAAGGGGACGAGGCTCTTGTCTTTTTCAACGGTTGGATCTTCGTAGCGGCGGCCGATCAGGCGCTTGACCGCGAAGAGGGTGTTCGTTGGGTTGGTGACGGCCTGGCGCTTCGCCGGCTGGCCGACAAGGCGTTCGCCGTCGTCGGTAAATGCCACCATGGAAGGGGTCGTGCGCGCGCCTTCCGCATTTTCAATGACCTTCGCGTCCTTGCCGTCCATGACAGCGACGCAGGAATTTGTTGTTCCGAGGTCGATACCAATTACTTTTGCCATGTCATTTACTCCTTGAAGCAAGCTGTCGGAACCCGAAAAGGCATTTCCCTGACAGCCCCTTACGGGATGGGGGTCTCCGGAATTAACGCAATCGTGATTGCGGTGATGCGGGGTATATAAGGAGCGGTTTTCTGGACTGCAAGGCGGGAAATACCCGAGATCCAGCAAAGCGAACGTGTTGCATTCACTTTCTATAAGGGATCGAGCTGCCAGGCTCCTTCGGGTGTCTGCAGTTTTCATCCCCGGGCGCCGTGTGCCGACAGTAGAGCGCTGGCTATTGCCCCATGATGAGATCGAGCAGCGTGGTCCGACGCGGCTGAACGGAAGACGTCGATGACGGACCGCCGATCTCTTCCGGCGGCACAACATTTCCATAACCACCGTCGGGTCCGATGTCGCCAGGCGGAACCGGTCCTCCTTGCGTCGCGATGGCCTGCTGTTGCTGGCCAGGTGGAGGAGGAAACCGCCTCTGCTCCTCGGCGCTATCCCCGCCGCCGAAAACACCGGAAATGATTCCGCCGATCGTCGTTGGCTGCTCCTGCATCGGTTGGGGTTCTCCCTGGACCATCGGTTGATTACCGAGGCCATTCGGGTCCGCGATGAATTGGCCGCTGCCGAATAGAGGAGCCGGAGAAAGACCCTTATGCGCGGCAATCATGAATTCCTGCCATGCCTTCGCAGGCAAGCCGCCGCCGGTGACCTTCTTCATCGGCGTGCCGTCGTCATTGCCGAACCAGACGCCGGTCGTCAGATTGCTGGTGAAGCCGACAAAGAGGGCGTCCCGGGAGTTCTGCGTCGTGCCCGTCTTGCCGGCCGCCTGCCAACCGGGAATCTTGGCGGCTTTGCCTGTCCCTGTTTCGATCGTGCCCATCATCATGGCATTCATGTTGGCGACGACGGCTTCTGACAGAACGCGTGGCGGGTTGTCATAGGTGTTCTCGTAGAGCACCTTGCCGTCGGCCGTTGTCACCCGCCGGATCACGTGGGGCGTTGCCTTGTAGCCGCCGTTCATGAAGGCGGCATAGGAGGCCGTCAGCTCCATGAGCGACACTTCCGATGTGCCAAGTGCGATCGAGGCATTCGGCTGCAGTTCGGTCTCGATGCCGAGACGGTGGGCAAGCTTGATGACCTGCTCCGGCCCGTCGTACATCACCAGCTGGGCGGCGACCGTGTTCAGCGATTTCGCAAGCGCCGTTGCGAGCGTTACCTCGCCATTGTATTTCTTCTCGTAATTCTCGGGCGTCCAGTTGCCGATACGGATCGGCGCGTCGTTGAAGACGGAAAACGGCGTCAAACCCTTTTCAAGTGCAGCGGCATAAACGAAGGGTTTGAAGGAGGAGCCAGGCTGACGCTTTGCCTTGACGGCGCGATTGAACTGGCTTTCGGCATAGTCCCTGCCGCCGACGAGCGCCCGGATTGCCCCCGTGCCATCGATTGAGACGAGAGCCGCCTGCGAAGCGACGAGCTTTGCGCCCTCTTTGCGAAGAATATCGTTCAGCGACTGATCGGCCTTCTTCTCCAGCCCCTTGTCGATTGTCGTATCGACGATGAGGTCTTCCTTGACGTCGCCGATCAGGCCCGGCAGTTCGTCCATAACCATATCGGCCACATACTGGCCAGCGCCGGACCAATAGCTTTTCGCCTTGGAGGGCGCCTGCGTCATCGCCGTCTTCACTTCGTCGTCGGTAATGTAGCCCTGGTCCCGCATGGCCAGCAGCACCACCTGCGCGCGGGCATTGGCAGCTTCCGGATCACGCGCCGGCGAAAGGCGCGACGGCGCTTTGACGAGGCCGGCAAGCAAGGCCGCTTCGCCAAGATTCACGTCCCGTGCCGACTTGTTGAAGTAACGGCGTGCTGCCGCCTCCACGCCATAGGCGTTCGAGCCGAAATAGACGCGGTTCAGATACATCGCAAGGATCTGGTCCTTGGTGTATTTCTGCTCGAGCCAGAAGGAGAGCAGCACCTCCTGCACCTTGCGCTCCAGCGTGCGCTCCGGCGAGAGGAACAGGTTCTTGGCGAGCTGCTGCGTCAGGGTCGAGCCGCCTTGGATCGGCTGGCCGGTCAGATTGTTGATGAAGGCACGCGCCAGCCCCATCGGGTCAACGCCGAAATGCGAGTAGAAGCGCCGGTCCTCGATCGCCACGATCGCCTGCGGAATGTAGGGCGACATCTGATCGAGCGAGAGTGCCTCGCCGCCGGTGGCGCCGCGATTGGCGATCACGCTGCCGTCGACCGAAGTGATCTTGACGTTCGGCGGCCTGTCTGGGATCGCCCAGGTGCTGGCGCTCGGCATGCGCGAGCCGTAATAGAACACGAGGCCCGCAACGCCGATGCCGGCCCAGATACCGAGGACGATGCACCAGTAGATGACCCGGCGCAGAAAAGCGAAGAGCCCGCCGCCGTCCCGCTCCGGGGGGGCGCGCCTTTCGCGGCGCCTGCGTTCAGGAGCGCGGTTGCGGGATGGTTTTTGGGCTGGGCGTTTGGCGCCACGGCGGCCGTCGATGCGGTCTTCATCATCCAGCGCGAAATCGTCGTCGTCTTCATAGCGGTCGCGGCCGCCGAAGGACGGTTCGATTCTATCGCGTGATCTGCCTCTGCCTGCCATTCCGGACGGTCGCACCCCATATGTCGCGAACGCACGCCCTTGCGCGCAATCATCCGGTTGGAGTGTAAATACGGCGATTTAAGGGGTGGTTAAGACCGGGAACGAGTGACCTCAGCCGAGCTTCAGCCCAGGGATTTTCGCATAGCTGCCATTCGTTGCGATTGTCACAAAACTGACATATATCGCGCCATCTTGCGCCGAATAAATAAGCAATAAGCGCAGTAGCTAGGCATTATCGATGAATACTTATCCTGAAAGAATCGACGAAAACAGGCTCCGCGAGATCTGGACCGCCCATGAATTTGCCCGGCAGTCCCGATTGAGCAAGATGGAAGAAAGCCGATTGAAGATGCTGCATGGTCCGCTTGCGAGAGGCACCAACTCGTAACAAGCGGCACGAACAACTGCCCCTCGGTAATTGGGAACCTTTAGGTCCTCTGCTCGTTTATTTGAGAGCGGGACAGCCCTCAAGTCCCGCAAAGATCGGCCGTTTCCCCTCAAGGCGTGCCGATCGAAATCAGGCCCGGTGGCTCTTTCGGAGCGCCGGGCTTTTTCCATTCGGGTGAAGTGGACGGCGGCATCTCTGCCGCCTAGGTCTGTTAGTCGCGGCAAGCCGGATCGCCCGGGCAAACGGGACGCCTTGGCCGGCCGCCATCGCCGCCGCGATTGCGGTTGCCGCCATTGTCCTGACGCTCGAAATTGCGGCGATCGCGATCGAATTCCTGGCGCCGGCCCCTGTCCGAACCCGTGTCGACATCGGGCCTGCGTTCAAAGCCACGGCCGAAATTCTGCGGGCGATCGCTATCCAGCCTTCGTTGGATATCGGGGCTACGCTCGGGACGACGATTGAAATCCCGACGCTCGGGACTACCGAAGTCGGGGGATATGCCAGGGCTTCGGTTAAAGCTGGGCCGGCGATCCGGTTCCCGGTCGAAATCCGGGCGCCGACCCGGTCCTGGTCTGGATTCGAAATCAGGTCCGCGGCTGGGGCCGCGATAGACGTTCGGACCGCGGCTC
Source organism: Rhizobium sp. SVR5-9E (assembly GCF_056755095.1). Taxonomy (NCBI): domain Bacteria; kingdom Pseudomonadati; phylum Pseudomonadota; class Alphaproteobacteria; order Hyphomicrobiales; family Rhizobiaceae; genus Rhizobium; species Rhizobium sp. SVR5-9E. The sequence continues at coordinate 82,182 of NZ_JBNDHS010000009.1, forward strand.
CAGCGGTCGCGGTAGCGGTAGAAGTCGCGGTTGCGGTAATGGCGATCCCAGTAGTTGCCAAAGCTGAAGACCACCACCGGAATACCGAGCGGGCGATAATATTCGGGTCCGAGGTAAACGCGGCGCTCCTGGTAAATGGCCTGGACATAGCGACCATGCACCCAACCGCGGCCACCGTAGAACTCCACGTCGCACCATGGTGTATCGGCAAGGCAGCCGTAAATTTCAACGGATTCGCCTGCGGGGATCACGGCGACGGCCGGGTAGCCGGTGCTCGGGCCGGCGCGCATATTAACGTTCGCCGTTGCGAAGCCTTCCGCCGCCTGGGCGATAGCGGGGGCAAGCAGCAGCATGCCCGCGGCGGCAATCTTCAAAAGGGTGGTTTTCACGTTTCAACTCCCAAGGTGGGTGTGCGCGCATGCCACACCGTTTTTGTTCTTGCTCCGGCTTTGTGCCGGTTCGTGACATAGCTAAGCGCTTGCCGATTTCCTCGGCAATCATTCACTTTGTCTTCAATGATTTATAACAAGTCACTTATGAACGCAGCTTGAATGGAAGAAGCTGAAATGTCTGGGAGGCCTTGAAATCGCCGGAACGGCTTCCGATATGAGGTTCAACAGATTGCAGCCGTCGGAAGCTGTGCGCGCTTCGAGCGAGCCTAATTCCGATCATGAGCCTTCTCCCTCCGATCGCTCCGGCTGCAGAGTCCGCTTTCTCCTTGACCACGGATGTACTGGCATCGAAGCGAGCGGATGACGAAAGGCCGGTTTTAACCGGCCTTTTTGTTTGTCTGTACGGCGTGCTCCGGTAAATCGCGAGGCACGCTTTTTTATCTTCAGGCTGCCAGGGCTTCGAGGATGCGCACCCAGGAGCGGATGCCCTTGTGGTAGGAGGCAAGCTCGTATTTCTCGTTCGGCGAATGGATTCTATCGTCGGAAAGACCAAAACCGACGAGCAGGGACTCCATGCCAAGCATCCGCTGGAAATCGCCAACGATCGGGATAGAGCCGCCCATGCCGATGACGACGGCGGGTTTCGGCCATTCGTCGGAAAGCGCGTTCTTCGCCTTGGTGATCACCGGAGAATCGTAGGAGAGGTGAATCGCCGGCGAGCCGCCATGGGCATGGAACTCGACCGAGCAATCGGCCGGAACCTTCGAGCGCACATAGGTTCGGAAAGTCTCTCTGATCTTGGCCGGATCCTGCTTGCCGACAAGGCGGAAGGAGACCTTGGCGGATGCCTTGGCGGCAATCACCGTCTTGAAGCCTTCCCCGGTATAGCCACCCACTATGCCGTTGACTTCGGCCGTCGGACGCGCCCAGGTGAGCTCCAGGACCGAGCGGCCCTTTTCGCCTGAGGGTACCGACAGACCGACCTGGCCGAGGAAGCTTTCTGCGGTCTGGCCGAGCTTCTCCCACGAGGCCTTGATGTTTGCTGGGGTTTCCTCGACGCCGTCGTAGAAGTTCTCAAGCGTAATGCGGCCGGTTTCGTCATGAAGCCCGGCGAGGGCTGCCGTCAGCACATGGATAGGGTTCGCCGCTGCACCGCCGAAGAGGCCAGAATGCAGGTCGCGGTCGGCCGCCGTCACCACGACTTCTTCGCCGACAAGGCCGCGAAGCGCAGCGGCAATAGCCGGGGTATCGCGGTCCCACATGCTGGTGTCGCAGACAAGCGCATAGTCAGCCTTCAACTCGGCGGCATTCGCCTCGAGGAAGGGCTTGAGCGACGGAGAACCGGATTCTTCCTCCCCTTCGAAGAGGATCGTGATGCGGCAGGGGAGCGAGCCGTTGACCTCCTTGTAGGCGCGGCAAGCTTCGACGAAGGTCATCAACTGACCCTTGTCGTCTGCGGTGCCGCGGCCGGTCAGGATTTTGCGGCCGTTTTCCACCTCCTTGATGGCGGGCTCGAAGGGATCGTTCTCCCAGAGCTCGATCGGATCGACCGGCTGAACGTCATAGTGGCCGTAGAACAGCACATGCGGCGCATCGGCGCTGGCGCCGGCATGATGCGCAACCACCATCGGGTGACCGGGGGTGTCGCGGGTGGAGGCTTCGAAGCCCAGCATCTTCAAATAGGCGACCAGCCATTCGGCTGCCTTGCGGCAATCGGCTTTGTAAGCCGGATCGGTCGAGATCGATTTGATACGCAGCAACTCAAACAGGTTTTCGAGGCTCGAACCGAGATTCTGATCCGCCCGCGAGAGTACCGGGGTAATGTCCGTCATTGTCGACTCCTTTCGAAATTGGCCGGACGATAGACCAAAGGCTGGCGCGTTTCGAGCAGGAAAAACGGAATTTTGGAAGGCGTGAACGCACGGTTCTCCGGCGCCGGGACAGCGGGGGGCTGCCTCAGGGATGCAAGCCTGCGGCTGTCGCTGGGCCGTTCTGAGCGATCAGATTTTCTTGGCGTTTTCGAGAAGGCGGCGGATGTACTCCAGCATCAGCTCCCGCTCGAAGGTTCTGAACCCGTCGAAAAGCGCCAGGTCCGCTTCCCGCGCTATCTTTACCGCCTCATCCTCCATCGCTCGTGCATTGGGCGTCAGGAAGATCAATTGCGCCCGCTTGTCGGAAGGGTGCGGTTTGCGCTCAATAAGGCCATCGCGTGCCATTCGTGCAAGCGTATTGGCCATTGTCGCCTGTTCGATATCGACGCGTTCGAGCAATTGCTTCTGCGTCAGGCCATCCTCGGCCCAAAGTTCGAGAAGAATCGGGAATTGGCCGGGAGAAAAGCCGAGCCCTGCCGCTCGCTGCTGCAGCGAGCGGGCAAACCCCTTGGCCAGCTGGCTGGCAAGGTAAGCTCCCGAGTCTATCCTTTTAAATCCCATGATTGTAGTTAGACGCAAAAACGGATCCGAAACAATGCAACAAATTGTATGCGATGAACCAAATTCGCCGTTGCGCGCGAAATGAGCATTGGTTGAAGAACAAAAGCCGCCATGGCCTGGAGGTGGACCACGGCGGCTTTAAATGGGGACAAAGGCCCGGAGAGGGGGATAAGGCCTTTGTCCAAGTCTGATGCGGCGGGGGACAAGCCGGTGATCAGACCCTCGGCGCGATCAAACGCCGGTAGATCTGATTTGTGACCGGGAATGTGGTTTTTCAAGGGAAGTCGGCCGAACTGCTAATTACAAATTGGTAACAGTTCGGTGAGCCATGAAATCGCGTGCTGCCGAACTTTATATGGATTTCGCCGGGCCGCCACGCTATCCATGCAACCATGAAAAAAGGCGATCATCTCTTCCTCGTTGACGGCTCGGGTTTCATCTTCCGGGCGTTCCATGCCCTGCCGCCGCTGACGCGCAAATCCGACGGCCTGCCGGTCGGCGCCGTCTCCGGCTTCTGCAACATGCTATGGAAGTTGTTGACCGATGCGCGCGATACGTCGGTCGGGGTCCCGCCGACGCATTTTGCGGTTATCTTCGATTATTCCGCAAAGACCTTCCGTAAGGATCTGTTCGATGCCTACAAGGCGAACCGTTCCGCACCGCCCGATGAGCTGATACCGCAGTTCGGGCTAATCCGCGAAGCAACGCGCGCCTTCAACCTGCCCTGCATCGAGACGGAGGGCTTCGAGGCAGACGACATCATCGCCACCTATGCCCGGCAGGCGGAAGCGGCCGGCGCTGACATCACGATCGTCTCTTCGGACAAGGATCTGATGCAGCTCGTCACGCCGAATGTCCACATGTACGACAGCATGAAGGACAAGCAGATCGGCATTCCGGACGTCATCGAGAAATGGGGCGTGCTGCCCGAAAAGATGATCGACCTGCAGGCGATGACCGGTGATTCGGTCGACAATGTCCCCGGCATTCCCGGCATCGGCCCGAAGACTGCAGCACAGCTTCTTCAGGAATACGGCGACCTCGACACGCTTCTGGACCGTGCGCACGAGATCAAGCAGGAAAAGCGCAGGCAGACGATTCTGGAAAATGCCGACAAGGCGAGGCTTTCGCGCGAACTGGTCAGGCTGCGCACCGATGTGCCGCTAGAGCTTGGCCTGGATGACCTCGTTCTCGAAGTGCAGAACGGCCCGAAGCTGATCGGCTTCCTCAAGGCGATGCAATTTAACTCGCTGACGCGCCGCGTGGCGGACGCTTGCGATTGCGATGCGAGCGCCATCGAGGTGGCCGACGTGAAGGTCGAGTGGGGTCCTGCCGCACGCGGGCCCGATCTCGATGCGGCTGAACCGGAACCGGTTGCGGGCGGCATTCCTGACATCGAGGGTCCATCAGTGCCGGTTCCAGGCAGAGCGAAGCCGGCGGCGCGCGGCTTCAGCCCGGCCGACCTTGCCAATGCTCGAGCCGCAACCTTTGCGACCCTGCCGTTCGATCGCTCTTCCTATGTGACGATCCGCGACCTCGCGACGCTCGATCAATGGATTGCCGATGCCCGGGACACCGGCCTGGTGGCTTTCGAAACGCAGACGACGTCGCTTGATGCGATGCAGGCCGAGTTGGTCGGCGTCGCGATGGCGATTGCCGACAATGAAAAGGACCCGGCGGGCGCACGGATCCGGGCGGCCTACGTGCCGCTCGGGCATAAGAGTGGCGTCAGCGATCTTCTCGGCGGTGGGCCGGCGATCGACCAGATCCCGATGCGGGATGCTTTGCCACGGCTAAAAGCGCTACTTGAGGACGAGTCCGTTCTCAAGATCGCGCATGACCTGAAATACCATTACCTGCTGATGAAGCGTTATGGCGTCGAAACCAAGAGCTTCGACGACGCGATGCTGATGTCCTATGTGCTCGACGCCGGACCTGGTGGCCATGGCATGGACGCGCTTGCCGAGAAATTCCTCGGCCATAATCCGATCACCTACAAGGACGTGGCAGGCAGCGGCAAGGCGAACGTGATATTCGACCTCGTCGATATCGATCGCGCAACGCAGTATGCCGCCGAAAACGCAGATGTGACGCTCCGGCTTTGGAGTGTGCTGAAACCGCGGCTCGCCGCAACCAGACTGACAGCCGTCTACGAGCGCCTGGAGCGGCCGCTGCTGCCGGTTCTGGCGCGTATGGAGGAGCGCGGCATCACCGTCGACCGGCAGATTCTTTCCCGCCTTTCGGGCGAACTGGCCCAGGGCGCCGCCCGGCTGGAAGACGAAATCTACACGCTGGCCGGCGAGAAGTTCACGATCGGCTCCCCGAAGCAGCTTGGCGATATTCTCTTCGGCAAATTGGGCCTTGCAGGCGGCAGCAAGACGAAGACCGGGCAATGGTCGACTTCGGCGAGCGTTCTGGAAGATCTGGCCGCTGCCGGTTTCGAGCTGCCGCGCAAGATCGTCGATTGGCGTCAGCTGACCAAGCTGAAATCCACCTATACCGATGCGCTGCCGGGATACGTGCATCCGCAGACGAAGCGCGTCCATACGTCCTATTCGCTCGCCTCAACGACAACGGGGCGGCTTTCGTCCTCCGAACCGAACCTGCAGAACATTCCGGTGCGCACCGCCGAAGGTCGCAAGATTCGCACCGCCTTCATCTCCACCCCCGGCCACAAGCTGGTTTCGGCGGACTACAGCCAGATCGAGCTGCGCGTGCTTGCCCACGTCGCCGAGATCCCGCAGCTGACACAGGCATTCGCTGACAGTATCGATATTCATGCAATGACCGCCTCCGAAATGTTCGGCATTCCGGTCGCCGGCATGCCATCCGAGGTGCGCCGCCGGGCCAAGGCAATCAACTTCGGCATCATCTATGGCATTTCCGCCTTCGGTCTTGCAAACCAGCTCTCGATCGAGCGGTCGGAGGCGGGCGATTACATCAAGAAATATTTCGAACGCTTCCCCGGCATCCGCGACTACATGGAGAGCCGGAAGCAGATGGCGCGCGACAAGGGCTATGTCGAAACCATCTTCGGCCGGCGAATCAACTATCCGGAGATTCGCTCGTCCAATCCTTCAGTGCGCGCCTTCAACGAGCGTGCCGCAATCAATGCGCCCATCCAGGGCTCGGCGGCCGATATCATCCGCCGGGCCATGATCAAGATGGAACCGGCCCTTGCCGAAGCGGGCCTCGCTGATCGGGTGCGTATGCTCTTGCAAGTGCACGACGAACTGATTTTCGAAGTCGAGGACAGCGACGTCGAAAAGGCGATGCCGACCGTCGTTTCCGTTATGGAAAATGCCGCCATGCCTGCTCTGGAAATGCGGGTGCCCTTGAAGGTCGACGCACGCGCCGCGACCAACTGGGACGAAGCGCACTAAGCGCTTCGTCCGTCTAGCCTCAAAGATTTTTCTTTGAGGCTAAAACATTGCAAACGCTGGCTATTGTGTTCCAATTGCGTGTCACTTTGATGCGGCTGGAAGGAACTTGTTAACCTTCATTTTCTAATCCCATCGGGTCAGAAATTAAGTGAGCAGGTAGCGGTCGCATGCGTTTTCCCAGAACGAACTTGACGGATGCCGGAGACTTTCCTTCTTCGGAGACAGACGTAGAGCATGCGGGCGAAGAAGCGTACGTTCCTCCGGCCGCTCCGATCTGGCAGAGCAATTTCACGCTTGCGCCGAACGTGCGCTTTACGCGCACGCCCGAAAACCTGATCAGCAAGCGCCGCATGGCCGAAGAGCCGATCAGCAAGCATCGCACTCCGACCGAGCCGGTACAGCCGGATCGCGAGGAAATCGTCGAACAGCAGGCTATTCATGTCGAGCCCGCCGCGCCGATCAGGGTCGACGTGCCGTTCGACATTTACCTGCCGGAAGCCGAGCCGTCTGTTCCGCACGTCGTTCATGTTGCGGAGGTTGCCGAAGTTCGGACCGACCTGGAATTCCGTGCATCATCTGAGCTTTCAGCCATTTCCGACTTCGCCTTCTGGGAAGTCATGGCCTTCGAGGAGGCTGTTGCTTCCGCCCCGGTTGTCGTTCCGCCTGTTGCAGTGCGGAAGATCGAGATCTCGCCGGAGGCGATCGTATCGCGCTTCCGCGTGATGGAATGGCGCCCTGGAGGGCAATTGCGAGAGCCGATTATTATACCGGCTGCGGCACCTGCCGCTCCTTCGCCGATAGAGTCCAGCCCGCACGAAGCTGCGCCCGCGGCCAGCCCGGCTGCCACTCCGGAGATTCTAGCAATCCAGCCGATCGCACCGATGCCGACGCGCGTGCACGCAGCCGCACCGCTTGCCCCTGCGCCGCGCGCAGTAACGCAGAAAGTCATCCCGGCAAACATCGACCCGTCCGGCTACGAATTTCCGTCACGGTCGCTGCTGCAGGAGCCGCCCGAGCGTTTCGGCGAGATCATGTCGCAGGAAACGCTGGAGCAGAATGCAGGGTTGCTTGAAAGCGTGCTGGAGGACTTCGGCGTCAAGGGTGAAATCATCCATGTCCGTCCCGGTCCGGTCGTCACGCTTTACGAATTCGAACCCGCGCCCGGCGTGAAGTCGTCGCGCGTCATCGGCCTTGCCGACGATATCGCCCGCTCGATGTCGGCGCTGTCGGCGCGCGTTGCCGTCGTTCCCGGCCGCAACGTCATCGGCATCGAACTGCCGAACGCGGTGCGCGAAACGGTCTACTTCCGCGAGATGATCGAAAGTCCCGATTTCGAGAAGAGCGGCTACAAGCTCGCCCTTGGTCTCGGCAAGACGATCGGCGGCGAGCCGGTGATCGCGGAGCTGGCGAAGATGCCGCACCTGTTGGTCGCCGGCACCACCGGCTCCGGCAAATCCGTCGCCATCAACACGATGATCCTTTCGCTGCTCTACCGCATGACGCCGGAGCAGTGCCGGTTGATCATGGTCGATCCGAAGATGCTGGAGCTTTCCGTCTATGACGGCATCCCCCACCTGCTGACGCCTGTCGTCACCGATCCGAAGAAGGCCGTCATGGCCCTCAAATGGGCCGTGCGCGAGATGGAGGAGCGGTATCGCAAGATGTCGCGTCTCGGCGTGCGCAATATCGACGGCTACAACGGCCGTGTGGCCCAGGCCCGCGAAAAGGGCGAGACGATCCACATCATGGTCCAGACCGGCTTCGACAGAAGCACGGGCGCGCCGATCGAAGAACAGCAGGAAATGGACCTGACGCCGATGCCCTACATCGTCGTCATCGTCGACGAGATGGCCGACCTGATGATGGTCGCGGGCAAGGAGATCGAAGGCGCAATCCAGCGGCTTGCCCAGATGGCGCGCGCTGCTGGCATTCATCTGATCATGGCGACGCAGCGTCCGTCCGTTGACGTCATCACCGGCACGATCAAGGCCAATTTCCCGACCCGCATCTCCTTCCAAGTGACATCGAAGATCGACAGCCGCACGATCCTTGGCGAACAGGGCGCCGAGCAGTTACTCGGCCAGGGCGACATGCTGCACATGCAGGGGGGCGGCAGGGTTTCCCGTGTCCATGGGCCGTTCGTCTCCGACCACGAAGTCGAAAAGGTCGTCGCACATCTGAAGACCCAGGGCCGTCCGGAATATCTCGAGACCGTCACGGCCGACGAAGAGGAAGAGGACGAGGTCGAAGACGGTGCCGTCTTCGACAAGAGCGCAATGGGCTCGGAAGATGGCGATGAGCTCTACCAGCAGGCGGTCAAGGTCGTGCTGCGCGACAAGAAGTGCTCGACCTCCTACATCCAGCGCCGCCTCGGCATCGGCTACAATCGCGCCGCTTCGCTTGTCGAGCGCATGGAGAAGGAAGGCCTCGTGGGCCCTGCAAACCACGTCGGCAAGCGCGAGATCGTTTCGGGGCGAGGAGATGGCGAGTAGAGCGATAACGGATTCGTCGAGGACCTGGCCCCCTCATCCGACCCTTCGGGCCACCTTCTCCCCGCTGGGGAGAAGGGACTTGCGGCATACTCGACATCCCCCTCTCCCCAAGGGGAGAGGGCAGGGTGAGGGGGCCAAGCTCCGCGACGTCTAAAGTTTGAGCTCAGCCAGCCGCACAGTTTCCACGACAAACTCGCCTTTTCCGCCCGTATAGAAATCCCAGTCGCCGTTGGCCTCGGTCGCCAACTGCCGTTTCAGTGCCGCATACTCCGCTGCCCTCCCGGGATGCGCTCGCAGGTAATCGCGAAACAAAATCCTCTCCCGATGCGCCACGTTGTCCGGCCCGCAAAGATAGAGCCGAAATCCATATCCCTCACGGTCCCGCGTGAAAGCCCAGCGGCCAGCGCCGTGCAGATCGCCGTGAAAGGCGAAATCCCCCATTTGCACTCGTTCGATTGCTGCGGGCAGAACGGCATCGGAAACCATCACGGCATCGAGATCGATCTTCGGCTTGGCGGCAAGACCGGGCACCGCGGTGCTGCCGATATGTTCGACACGGAGCAGGAGATCGCCGAGCCGATCAGAGACCTCCGCGCGCATCTCGGCAAAGAGCAGCGGCCAGGACGGATCGTAATCCACCACTTTAATGGCGCGCATGCTCCTCCCGATCTGATTAGTGCACTTCCTTCAGGAACTCGTTGATCACATCAAGGATCTTGCGCTCGGCCTCTTCAAGCGAGCCGCTGTTGTCCAGTTCGGTCACGTTGTAGTCGCCGCGTACGGTCAGTGGGCCGCGCGCCAGGCGAGCCATGATGTCCTCATGGGTCTCGCGCCCGCGGGTCTCGAGACGGGCAGCCAGAACGTCCGGGCGGGCCGTCACGTTGATGACCTTAAGCCGCGGGAAAACGGCCTTGAAGTGGTGAAGTGCAGAGCGGGAGCCATTGGCGATCACCAGATGGCCCTTGCCCAGCGCAACGGAAACCTCCGCGGGAATGCCGTATTTCAAGCCGTGCGCTTCCCACCATACGGCAAAGCTGCCGGATTGCTCCATCGAGGCGAACCCGGCATCGGAAACGGAGAGATGGCCCTCGCCGCCTGCGCCGCCGTCTCGGGTGATGACACGGCGGACGAAGTGTACGTCGGCGCGGCCTGAAAAATGCTTGGCCGCCAGCGCCATCAGCGTGTCCTTGCCGGCGCCGCTCGGCCCGACGACGACAACCATGATGCCGTGTTCGGTGCCGGGTACTGCGTGGGGTTCGTGCGAGGGGATCATGCGACCCGGCGTCCTTCACGCCACACCGAACGGGTAACCGGCACACCTTCATCGCGGAAAACGCGGACCAGATCGGCACGCAGGCCGGTCTCGATACGGCCACGATCGTTGAGGCTCACCGTGCGCGCCGGCGTTGCCGTCACCATGGCGATTGCCTTCGGCAGCGAGATCGCCTCGACTTCGTCGGCGAGAATGAAAGGTGCGTACAGCAGGCTGAGCGGCACGTAGTCGGAGGAGAGCACGTCGAGCACACCGCGCTCGGCGAGATCACGGGCGGCTATATTGCCGGAATGCGACTTGCCGCGAACGATGTTCGGGGCGCCCATCAGCACGCTCATGCCATGCTCGTGCGATGCCTTGGCGGCATCGAAGCTCGTCGGGAACTCCGCAAGGCGCACGCCGTTTTCGATCGCCTCGTCGACATGGGCAAGCGTTGCGTCGTCGTGGCTCGCAACAGTTATCCCGCGCTCCTTGCAGACCTCTGCAATCGCGGTGCGGTGCGGAGTCGAATTGCGTGCCGATTCGCCGAGGCGCTTCTCGATGAACCGTGCGAACTGTTCGTCCGAAAGGCCGCGCTTCTTCTGGTAGTAGAAGATGTACTGGTCCATCGTCTGGAACTGGCGCTGGCCCGGCGCATGGTCCATCAGCGATACGAGGCGGACGTAGGGATCATTTTCGAAGTCGACGAAATGTTCCAGCACGTTATCGGCCGAAACCTCGCAGCGCAGGTGGATCAGGTGTTCAGCGCGAAGCCGGCCTTGCTCCTCGGCCTTCTGAATGGCGTCGGCCATGTCGCGCATTTCACCATGCTCGAAACCGCCGTCTTCGTCCGCGCCCATGCGCAGGCAGTCGAACACCGTCGTGATGCCTGAAGTGACGATCTGGGCGTCATGGGCCTGGATGGCAGCCGTCTTGTTCCAGCGCAGGCCCGGGCGCGGCGAATAATGGCCCTCGAGGTGGTCGGTATGAAGTTCGACAAGGCCGGGGATCAGGTAATCGCCTTCGAAATCCTCTCCGATTGCCGAATTGCCTTCAGAAATATCGGCAATCTTGCCGTCGCGGATCAAAAGCGAGCCGTCGACGATCTCGTCCTCAAGGACGATGCGTGCGTTGGAAAGGACAGTCTCTCTGGTCATATCGTCGACTTTCAACGTTCGGCGCCGGCAAGCGGCAGCCAGGAATGAATTTTAAACGGCCCGCCCCGCTCTTCCTCAGTGAAGACCGTAAGGCTGGAAATGGAAAGCGGCCGGCCCGTGAAGGCGGCAAAACGTCTTTCCAGGATCGATCTCATCAGCGTCGAGCGCTCTTCTGGTACCTGCCCCGTCAGCGTCATGTGGAAACCGAAGTCCTCCATTACATAGGGATAACCCCACCGCATGAGGTTGGCGCGCTGGCTTTCCGTCAGCTTTTCCGGATTCCTCCTGGCAATGTCGGCTTCAGAAAGGGATGCCCGAAACGGCTCGAACGATTTTACCACGCTTGCAGCGAAATCCTGAAGCGGCGTATGCGGAGAACCCGGGACGAGCGCAAAGAACCGGCCGAGTTGACCGAGGATGAGTTCAGGAATTTCAAACGCCGGCGTGCGGGCGGCGAAATCTTCGACGACAGCCATGAAGTCTTTTTCGGTTACCGAGGAGGCAAGTGCAAAAGGTGCCTTGATCGTCGCATGAAAGCCGTAGCGGCGGGGGTCCGCCGTCAGCTCGAACTGTTCGGCGGCTGGCATCCCTTCTTCTTCAGAAGCCGGATAAGTTTGGCCGGTAAATGCATCGCGACCGAGCCAGATCGAAGCCGCACCGGTCAGGGGATCGTCCTTCGGCGGCGTGAAATAGAGTGCGTAACGCAAGGTCTTGTCCTGAAAATATGTTCAAGTCGGGAGCCGCAATGTCAGCGATTTGGCAGCGCCCCGCAAGCAGGCTCCCGGCTAAAAGATTTCCATGACAGAATGATGATGGCGCGGTGGCGCCAACATCTTTTTTAAGGCGTCTTCGTGCCCATCAGACGATGGCGGAGCGCATTCGAGGCGCCATCGAACAAGAAGATGACGATCAGGATGAGGATCACCATGTAGGCGACGTTTTCCCAGTTGGCGTTGGTGCGCATCGCTTCCCAGAGCTTGAGACCGATGCCGCCGGCGCCGACTGCGCCAATGATCGTCGCGCCGCGCACATTCGATTCCCACTGGTAGAGCGTCTGGCTGACGATGACGGGGATGATCTGCGGGACAACGCCGTAGCGGTGCTCCAGCACAGTGGAGGCCCCGGTCGAGCGCACGCCTTCGCGCGGCTTGTTGTCGATGTTTTCGAGGCCTTCGGAGTAGAGCTTGCCGAGCGTGCCGGTCTCCGTGAGGAAGATCGCACCACTGCCGGCAAGTGGCCCGGGACCAAAGGCACGGGTCAGGAAGAGCGCCCAGATCAACATGTCGACCGAGCGCAGGAAGTCGAAGAAGCGCTTCAGAACCTGATTGAGCGCGCGGCTCGGCGTGATGTTGCGCGCTGCGAGGAAGGCAAGCGGGAAGGCCGCTACAGCGCCAAGCAGAGTGCCCAGAAACGCCATGACGATGGTCTGGAAGAGCTTGGTCCAGACGTCGCCGTGCTGCCATGCGCTGTTGTTCCAGATGTTGTCGAAGGCGAGCGACAGGTTGGACTGCTCGGGATCGATCCGCGGACCAGAAATGATGAGGCCGATCACCTCGCTCGCCGGCTTGTCGAAGAAGGGTGAGTGCGTGTCGAACACGAAGTTCGCCCAACCGAGGAAGCGTTTGCGAACCTTCACGCGGTCGGCCGAGATGCTGACTTCACCGGCAAACCCCAGGTCTGCAAGAACGTTGTCATCATAGACCGTCATCCATGACGGGATCTCTCCTTCGACCTTCAGAGCACCACCGGTAAAGTCGACCGGAACGGTGATCCCGTGCGCCGCGATGATCGTCTGGGTCTTGGAGATCGTGACCGTACGGCTGGTGCCGCTGACGGAAACAGTAAGGCTGCCGTCGGGATTGTTCACGACCCAATCGGGATGCGGATCGTCACCAAGCGGCGAGAAGCGCGGGTATTTGATGGTGATCTTGTCGCCGGAAATGCGGAATTCCGGCTGAACATCGTAGCTCACCCACTGGCTGAGGTAGATCCCGACACGCTCCCAATGGGCTTCGGCGATCATCTTCGGCAGATCAAAGAACCAGACCGCGTAGATGCTGTAGAGCAGCGCTCCGATGAAAAGCATCAAGCCGCCGAAACGTTGCCGGAAGGAGCGATGGAGAACCTCCGGGTACCGCGTTTCGATCTCGTGCATACGGTTTGCGTCGATCACCGTCATGGCAGCCTCAATGTTGCAGGAGGAAAGCGTGCTCGCCGACGAGACGGCGGCGGAGCCAGGCGGAGAACTGGTCGACGGCGACGATGGTCACGAAGAGCAGCAGAACGAGAGCGACGGTCTTTGCGCCGAACCCGCGCGAGATCGAAAGTTTCAGCTCCTCGCCGATACCGCCGCCGCCAACGGCGCCGATGATCGTCGAGGCGCGCACATTGATCTCGAGGCGCAGCAGCGCATAGGAGGCGAAGTTCGGCATGACCTGGGGCATGGCACCGAAGCGCACGCGCTCGAACCAGTTGGCGCCCACCGCCTTCATGCCTTCATCCGGCTTCATGTCGATGTTCTCGACGACCTCGTAGAAGAGTTTTCCGAGCGCACCGATCGTGTGCAAACTGACCGCAATGATCGCCGAGATCGAGCCGATCGAAAGGATTGCCGCGAAAAGACCGGCAATGACGATTTCCGGAAAGGCGCGCAGGAATTCCATGACGCGCTTGGTCGCGATGCGCGGCAGCCAGGAAGGCGTCATGTTGCGTGCGGCGATGAAGCTAAGCGGCGTGGCGAAAATGAATCCGATCAGCGTGGAAACGAGCGCGACGTTGATCGTGGTGATCATCAGCTCGAAGTATTCGGGAATATAGAAGTCGCCCCAGACATAGACACGGCCTTTGGCGAAGTTGAATTCCTCGCCACCCTTGTCGTTGGGGCTCGCTATGTCGAAAAGCGCGCGCCAGACATCGTCCCAGTCCTTCGGAATGAGCCAGTTCAGGAAGTCGAAGAGATGCGGCAGGCGCTCGAAGAAATGCCCGGCATTGCTCTCGTCGGCGAAGCGGACGGAAGCCACGAAGGCGACGAACAGAACGAGCAGGCCGAGACCCGTGTAGAGACGGCGGCGCGCCACCATCTTGCTCCAGGCGTCGCCGATGTCCTTGGCGCTTGGTTGAGCGCCTCGCATGTCGGAATGGGGATCGGCAAAGGTCATGGCATCTTCCGCTCGCTCGCAAGAAAAAGGGCGGCCACGACTGGCCGCCCCGCATTCATACTGGTCGATCAGCCGCCGATGGCAGCCTTACGAACGTCGATAACAGCGTTATAGAAGTCCGGGGTAACCTTGGAGTAGCCCTTGAAGTCGCCGCCTTCGAGAGCGGAGAAGCACTTGGCATCCTTTTCCGGAAGCTTCAGGAAGAAGTCCGTGAGCTTGGTCTGCCATTCAGCGCCGAGAGCGTTGCGAACGACGAGCGGGCCGTTCGGGATCAGCGGCGAACGCCATACTTCAACCAGCTTGTTCGGGTCGACAGCGCCCTTGTCGACTTCCTTGCGGAACGTGCCGGAGGTGTAGCCGTCCATGAAGTCGCCGAGGCCCGAGGAGTCATCGACCGCAACGTCGACCTTGCCGTCATAAGCAGCGAGCAGATTGTTTTCGTGACCGCCGTTAAACTGCGTGGAGGCGAAGAACTTGTCGTTCGGCTCGCCCGTGGTCTTCGGGATCTGCGTCAGCGGAACGAGGTAACCCGAGGTGGAGTCCGGATCGGCGTAGCCAAGCTTCTTGCCCTTGGCGTCCTGGATGGTCTTGATGCCGGAGGACTTCAGGGCGAGACCGATCGAGTAGTAGCCGGTCGAACCGTCAGCCTGCTGAGTGGTCAGGATCGGGGTAACGGCGTTCGGGTCCTTGATGGCGACGGCCGCATAGCCGGAAGCGCCGAGTTCGGCGAAGTCGAGCGTGCCGCCGAGCAGGCCCTGGATGACGCCGTCATAGTCGGCGGCCGGGAACAGCGACACCTTCTCGAAGCCGAATTCCTGCTTCAGGTGATCGGCAAGGCAGGCATAGTTGCGCAGGCGATCGGTTTCGTTTTCCCCGCCGAGAATGCCGACGCGGAATTCCTTGAGGTCCGCAGCAGCGGCAGAGCCGGCAAGCGCCAGAAGCGCCGTGGCGGCAAAGAGTGCTTTCTTCAACATTGGTCTCTCCTGATTGACCGGTATTCCGGTCGTCTTGCTGTTACGAAGAAGTGTGCCCTTGACGCGGGCGCTCGATCGCGGCCGTCCCGTTCAGAGACCGGCCAGCGCCAGCGGTTGCAGGCCGGCGGATGCTTGAGCCGCGGCAGCCGCGGGAATATTGATCGATGTCGAGGTCATGGTTTCATCGATGCCGGCGCCGTCCTTGTCGGTGCCGTAGATTTCCTTGACGGCAGCCGCCGTCAGCTCCGAAGGCTTGCCGTCGAAAACGACGCGCCCGGCTGCCATGCCGACGATGCGCTCGCAGTAATTGCGCGCGGTATCGAGCGTATGCAGGTTGGTGATGACCGTGATACCTTCGCGCTCGTTGATGTCGCGCAGCGCATCCATGACGATCTTGGCGTTCAGCGGATCAAGGGAGGCGATCGGCTCGTCTGCGAGCACCATCTTTGGGTTCTGCATCAAGGCGCGTGCGATCGCCACGCGCTGCTGCTGGCCACCGGAAAGCGTCCCGGCCGTCTGCAGCGCCGTCTGCTCAATCCCAAGGCGCTCCAGAGCCGCAATCGCGTGAATGCGCTCCTCGCGGCTGAAGATATTCAAGAGGCTCAGCATCGTCGGGCGATGGTTGAGACGGCCGAGCATGACGTTGGTAAGAACGTCGAGGCGCGGAACCAGATTGAACTGCTGGAAGATCATCGCGCAGTCGCGCTGCCAGTGGCGCAATGCCTGCCCGCGAAGAGCGGAAACCTCGACACCTGCGAAGTGAATGGAGCCGGATGTCGGCTGCTGCAGGCGGTTGATCATACGCAGGAGGGTGGATTTGCCGGCGCCCGAGCGTCCGATGACGCCGACCATCTGCCCCTGAGGAATTGCCAGTGTCACGGAGTCGACAGCAGTCTTGTTACCAAAGCGGCGGGTGACATCCTTCAGCTCGAACATCATGCTCTTCCTCGCGTTTAAACCAGTGCGCCAGTGCATTAGTCCGGCTTCATGAAGCTCCAATGTCACTTTTATGTAACTGCTGTCACAATTGGCTTCATCGGCAGGTTTCAGTTGCTGTGCCGGCTAAGGAAATCCTCGGCCGAAAGCGTCCGGAAGTCATCGAGTACTGCGCGCAGCTTCGAATGCTCCCAATCCCACCAGGCAAGCTTGTCCATCCGCTCGCCGATTTCCTTGGGAAAGCGCTCGCGAATGAGCTTTGCAGGGACGCCGCCGACGATCGAATAGGGTGCAACATCCTTGGAGACGACCGCACCTGCGCCGATCACTGCGCCGTTGCCGACAGTGACGCCAGGCAGGATGGTGGCCCCATGGCCGATCCAGACGTCATGGCCGATAACCACCCGGTTTGAGCGCCGCCATGCGAAGAAATCGGTGTCCATGTCGGCGTCGGGCCAGTAGTCGGCAGCGCGATAGGTGAAATGGTGCAGCGTCGCCCGCCAGGTCGGATGATTGGTGGCATTGATGCGAACTGCAGCGGCAATATTCACGAACTTGCCGACCGTCGCGCACCAGATCGAGCCATCCTGCATGATGTAGGAATAATCGCCGAATTCGACTTCGCTGATCCGGCAACGTTCGGAGATCTCCGTGTAGCGGCCAAGCATCGTATCGCGGACGGATGCCGTCTCATGAATATAGGGCTTTTCGCCAAGCTTCCGGCTCATGCTGCAATTGCCTTTCGCGGTGAGAACTGCTGGACGTCGAGAATGCGGTCGGCGACAGCCTCGCGCACTTCCTCGTCATGGAAGATGCCGAGCAGGGCAACGCCCGCTTCTTTCTTCTCTTTGATCATGCCGACGACGACGGCGCGGTTCTTCGCGTCGAGCGAAGCTGTCGGCTCATCCAGAAGCAGGATCGAATGATCGGTAATGAAGCCGCGGGCGATATTGACCCGCTGCTGTTCGCCGCCCGAGAAGGTCGCAGGCGGCAGTTGCCAGAGCGCTTCGGGAAGGTTCAGCTTTTCAAGCAGGGCTGCTGCCTTTTGCCGGGCGGAAGCCGCATTCTCTCCGCGAGCAAGCAGCGGTTCGGCAACGACATCGATTGCCGCAACGCGCGGCACGGTGCGCAGGAACTGGCTGACATAGCCGAGCGTATGGCGGCGGACATCGATAACGGTGCGTGGATCGGCGGCCGCGAGATCAACGATACGGCCCTTGTGATTGACGAGGATCTGGCCGGTATCCACGGCGTAGTTGCCGTAGATCATCTTGAGCAGGGAACTCTTGCCGATCCCCGAGGGGCCGCCGAGAACGACGCATTCGCCGGAGGCGACGGAAAAGGCGACATCGGAAACGACCGGCAGTTTGATGCCGTCGCGCAGATGCATGGTGAAGCTCTTCGAGACTTCGGAAACGACGAGGGGCGTTGCCATGATTGTTGCCTTTCAGACCTGAAGGATCGAAGAAACGAGAAGCTGGGTGTAGGGCTCGCGCGGATCGTCAAGCACGCGGTCGGTCAGACCCTGCTCGATCACATAGCCGTCCTTCATCACCATCATCCGGTGGGAGAGAAGACGCGCGACGGCGAGGTCATGCGTGACGATGATCGCCGAAAGGCCGAGATCGTTGACGAGACCGCGAACGAGATCGAGCAGTCGCGCCTGAACCGAGACATCGAGGCCACCGGTCGGTTCGTCCATGAAGACGAGACGCGGGCCGGTGACGAGATTGCGGGCGATCTGAAGGCGCTGGCGCATGCCGCCGGAGAAGGCGCGGGGCTGGTCGTCGATGCGCCCGGCATCGATTTCGACACGTTCCAGCCAATCGATCGCCGTCGAGCGGATCTTGCCGTAATGCCGTTCGCCGACCGCCATCAACCGTTCGCCGACATTGGCGCCGGCCGACACCGTCATGCGCAGGCCGTCGGCCGGATTCTGATGCACGAAACCCCAATCGGTCCGCATCAGGAAGCGCCGCTCGGCCTCGCTCATGTGGTAGAGATCGCGATAGTCTCCGTCGCGCATGTGATATTCGACGCTGCCGGTCGTCGGCATCAGGCGGGTCGAGATGCAGTTGAGCAGCGTCGTCTTGCCGGAGCCGGATTCGCCGACGATGGCGAGCACTTCGCCGGGCCATAGCTCGAAGGAGACATTCCGGCAGCCGATACGGCTGCCATAGAACTTCGAAACGTCGTGGACCTTGAGGAGAGGGGTGTTAGTCATTCCGCAGCCTCCTTCGGCGCAAGCATCTCGCCGGCATGTCCATGCTCGCGGCGGTCTTCGCAATGGTCGGTATCGGAGCAGACGAACATGCGTCCGCCCTTGTCGTCGAGGATCACCTCGTCAAGGTAGACATCCTCCGCGCCACAAAGCGCGCAGGGCTTGCCGAAGCGCTGGATGTCGAAGGGGTAGTCTTCAAAATCGAGGCTGACGACTTCGGTATAGGGCGGTACGGCATAGATGCGCTTCTCGCGCCCGGCGCCGAAGAGCTGCAATGCATCCGACATATGCATTTTCGGATTGTCGAACTTCGGCGTCGGCGAGGGATCCATGACGTAGCGGCCGGCAACCTTGACCGGATAGGCATAGGTCTTGGAGATACGGCCGTTATGGGCGATATCCTCATAGAGCTTCACATGCATCAGGCCGTATTCTTCCAGCGCATGCATCTTGCGCGTTTCGGTCTCGCGCGGCTCGAGGAAGCGGAGCGGCTCCGGGATCGGTACCTGATAGACCAGAACCTGGCCGGCACCGAGCTTTTCTTCCGGAATGCGGTGGCGCGTCTGGATGATCGTCGCATCCTTGGTATGCGTTGTTACCGCGACGTTCGCGACCTTCTGGAAGAAGGCGCGGATCGAGACCGCGTTCGTCGTGTCGTCGGCACCCTGGTCGATGACCTTGAGAACGTCGTCCGGTCCGATGATCGAAGCCGTCACCTGCACGCCCCCCGTACCCCAGCCGTAGGGCATGGGCATTTCTCGCGAGGCGAAGGGCACTTGATATCCGGGAATCGCGATCGCCTTCAGGATGGCGCGGCGGATCATCCGCTTGGTCTGTTCGTCGAGATAGGCGAAGTTGTAGCTGGCGAGATCGGTCATTCGGCGGCTTCCTTGATGTCATCGCCACCATGGTGGGCGGCTTCGAATTCGCGGCGCATGCGGCGGACAAGGTCGAGCTCGGCCTGGAAGTCCACGTAGTGCGGCAGTTTCAGATGCTCGACGAAGCCGGTCGCCTGGACGTTGTCGGAGTGGGAAATGACGAATTCCTCGTCCTGTGCCGGTGCCGTGATGTCTTCGCCGAGCTCCTCGGCCCGAAGGGCACGGTCCACCAATGACATCGACATTGCCTTCCGCTCGCTCTGGCCGAAGACGAGACCATAGCCGCGCGTAAATTGCGGCGGTGCCTTGGCCGAACCCTTGAACTGGTTGACCATCTGGCATTCCGTTACCTGGATCACGCCGAGCGACACGGCAAAGCCAAGCTCCGGCACTTCGAACTCCACTTCGACCTCGCCGATGCGGATTTCGCCGGTGAAGGGATGATTGCGGCCGTAGCCGCGCTGTGTGGAATAGCCGAGCGCCAGGAGGAAGCCCTCGTCGCCGCGCGCGAGCGCCTGAAGACGCAGGTCGCGGGTCATCGGGAATTCCATCGGCTCGCGGGTAAGATCGCCGATCTCGTGATCCTCCGGCAAATCGCCGTCGCCTTCGATCAGGCCTTCCTGGCCGAGGATCTCCGAAACGCGGATGACGCGGCCGGCTTCGGCGGGACGCTGCACAGGTTCCTCGACCGTCTCGTCAGACAGCAGCGAAGGATCTAGCAACCGGTGGGTATAGTCGAAGGTGGGGCCGAGAAGCTGCCCTCCCGGCAAATCCTTGTAGGTCGCCGAGACGCGCCGCTCGATCTTCATTGCGGCCGTGTCGAGCGGCTTCGAATAACCGAAGCGCGGCAGCGTCGTGCGGTAGGCG
Source organism: Rhizobium sp. SVR5-9E (assembly GCF_056755095.1). Taxonomy (NCBI): domain Bacteria; kingdom Pseudomonadati; phylum Pseudomonadota; class Alphaproteobacteria; order Hyphomicrobiales; family Rhizobiaceae; genus Rhizobium; species Rhizobium sp. SVR5-9E. The sequence continues at coordinate 102,324 of NZ_JBNDHS010000009.1, forward strand.
CGGAGCAGGAAGATCGCCTCGATCATGTCGCCTCGGGACTGGCGGACAGCGAGTGCGGCGAGGGTACGGTCATAGAGGGAGGCTTCCGCCATGACCCGGTCAACGGCAAGTGCCAATTGCGCGACGATCTGGTCGATCCCGATCGCCGGCAGCGAACGGTCGCCGCGGCGGCGGTCGGCAAGCAGGCGATGGGCGTTTTCAATGGCGGCCTCGCCCCCTTTAACGGCAACATACATGGGGTCACATCTCCGTTGCGATAATCTTGGTGGTCCGCGGCAGGCATAGAAAACGGCTGCCCGCCGTCAGCACGAGGTCGATGCCGCGTGGGAAGAGGGCGCGGTTGTCGGCCCAGAGGCGCAGGAAGGTCTCGGGCAGTCCCGCCGGCGCAATTTCCGTCACGCTCTGAATGCCGGGACCCGTCAGCGCCAATCGACGGCCGCCCTCCAGTCCTGCAAGTTCGATGACAAGCGTCGTCGAACGATCGGGGTATTCCTGGGTACCGAGGGCAAACAGCCCAAAGGAGGAAAGCGTCACGCCGCCTTCGATGAAGGCGAAGCGGGCTTCGGCCTTTTCCGGCACGACGGGTGCACCTGTGTGAAAGCCGAGCCATTCGGGCATGGCGGATTTCGCGAGCCCGGAGGAAAGCCAGACCGGTGTATCGTGATCACAGAGGGTCAGCGCAATTGCGCCAGCGGCAATGCCGAGCTGCGCAGGCGGCGCCACTTCGGGTGCAACGGTCTGTATCGTGCCGGGGCGCGCCATGCCGTCCATCAGGATCTTGAAGACGCTCTGAGCGTGGAAGACCGGTTCAGCAAAACCGCCGGTTAGCGCTTCTGTCTTGAGGCTCATCAGTTGTCTCCCCGCACCATGGTGAAGAAATCGACCCGCGTTGCTGCCGTCTCGTCCGCCTTGCGGCGATCGGCATCCGTGACGCGGGCGGCGATAGGCTCAAGCAGCGTCTGCTCGACGAAGCGCTGTGTGGCCGGCTCCTGCCAAAGGGCGTCAAAGATGGCGGCAAGCCGTGCCTTCTCGTGATCCGTTCCGAGCGCCTGCGCATGACCGACGGCGCCGGAGCCGAGCCGGATCGTCGCGCGCGTTACCGTCACTTCGCCGAGATTGAACGGCGCTCCGCCGCCGCCGATGCGGCCGCGCACCATGACGAGGCCGGTTTCCGGCCCGCGCACCGTCTGCACTGCCGGCTTTTCCGCGAGTGCCTCGAAAGCCTCGACGAGCTCATTTCGTTCAGCACGCGCGAGCAGGTCGGCGACGCGCTTGCGCCCGCCTGCCGCCGCCTCATTCTTCTCCGCTAAGGTCATTGCCACATCCTTTAAATGTCTATTGATATAGACAACTATACAAGATATGGTTACGCTTAAATCGCCGACGTGACAAGCGTGTGACATCAAGGGGGCAAAATGGCTGGGCAGGTACAAAGGCAAACTGGGGTGGCGCTCTGGCGCCAGATCGCGGATCGCATCCGTCAGGCGATCAGCGCCGGCGCTTATGACGAAACCGGCATGGTGCCGCCGGAAACGGTTCTGGCGCTCCAGTTCGGCGTCAACCGGCACACGGTACGCAGTGCGCTGGCGGCTCTCGCACAGGAAGGCATCGTGCGCGCCGTGCAGGGGCGCGGCACGCTGATCGAGCGCAAGGAACGGCTGAACTTTCCGATCACACGACGCACGCGGTTCACCACCGGCATCGGCGAGCAGGCACGCGAAATGCGCGGATTGCTGCTTTCCTATTCCGAGGAGAAGGCCGACGCGGAGGTGGCGCGCTGGTTGAAGCTTCGCGAGGGCGAGCCCGTGATCCGCATGGAAACCGTCCGCAAGGCGGACGGTCGCCCGGTTTCATGCGCGACGGCGTGGTTTCCGGCTCGGCGATTTGCCGGCCTGCCGGATGCCTACAAGAGGACCGAGTCGATCACGAAGGCCTTCGCCGAGCTTGGGCTGGCCGACTATGTGCGCGCAACGACCGAGATCACGGCCTCCCATGCCGACGACGCCGACATTGCGGCGCTCGAACTGACGCCCGGTGCGATCGTGCTGATCACCAAGGCGATGAATACCGACCTCGAAGGCATACCTGTTCAATATGCGATCAGCCGGTTTTCCGCCGATAGAGTGCAGTTCACCATTGAAAACTGAAAAGGCCGGGCACAAGCCCGGCCTTCAACACGAGTGCGTGAAGCAATCAGTGCGCGTTCGACATGTCGCCGAGCACTTCCTTGGAAGCGACGGTCGAGTCGGCGTTCAGTTTGTAGACCATGGGTACGCCCGTCGCGAGGTTCAGCGAAAGAACCTGCTCACGATTGAGGCGATCAAGCACCATGACCAGCGAGCGCAGCGAGTTGCCGTGCGCGGCAACAAGCACCTTCTCACCGCGGAGAACGCGCGGAAGAATTTCCATGAGATAATACGGCCAGACACGGGCGCCGGTATCACGCAGGCTCTCGCCGCCCGGAGGCTGAATGTCGTAGGAACGGCGCCAGATATGCACCTGCTCCTCGCCCCACTTGGCGCGGGCATCGTCCTTATTGAGGCCGGAGAGATCGCCGTAGTCGCGTTCGTTCAGGGCCTGGTCGCGGATCGTCTCAAGGCCCGGCTGGCCGACCTTGTCGAGGATGAGCTTCAGCGTGTGCTGGGCGCGCACCAGCACGGAGGTGAAGGCGATGTCGAACTTGATGCCGTAGTCGGCGAGCGCCTGGCCGCCCGTTTTGGCTTCTTCGATGCCGAGTTCGGTAAGGTCCGGATCCTTCCAGCCAGTGAAGAGATTCTTGAGATTCCAGTCGCTCTGGCCGTGGCGAACGAGGACGAGGGTTCCGCTCATCAAATATGTCTCCGTATAAGGTCAGTGTTGGGAGAGCCCGAGCACGTCGAGCATGGAATAAAAACCAGGTTTCTTGTCGCGCGCCCAGAGCGCCGCCTTGAGGGCGCCGCGCGCGAAAATGGAACGATCGGCAGCACTGTGCGACATCGAAACGATCTCGCCTTCACCGGCGAAGAGAACCGAATGCTCGCCGATGACCGAGCCGCCGCGAAGCGTCGCAAAGCCGATCGTGCCGGCTTCGCGTGGGCCGGTATGCCCATCGCGGACACGGACGGACTGTGTGGTGAGATCAATGTTGCGGCCCTTGGCCGCAGCCTCACCCAGAAGCAATGCGGTGCCTGATGGCGCATCGACCTTGCGCTTGTGATGCATCTCGAGGATTTCTATGTCCCACCCGGCGGGATCGAGCGCGCGTGCGGCCTGTTCCACGAAAACGCTGAGAAGGTTCACGCCAAGGCTCATATTGCCGGACTTGACGATGCGCGCATGGCGCGCCGCAGCCTCAATCTTGGCATTGTCGGCCTCTGAACAGCCTGTCGTGCCGACGACATGGACGATGCGCGCCTGGGCAGCAAGGCCGGCAAACTCGACACTGGCGGCAGGTGAGGTGAAGTCGAGTACGCCTTCGGCATGCAGAAACGCCGCGAGCGGATCGTCGCCGATAATCACGCCATTTTGGCCGAGACCGGCAAGCTCTCCAGCATCCCGGCCGACGAAAGGCGAACCCTTCCGCTCGATCGCCGCATGCAGCGTGACACCGTCAATCGAGTCGATCAGGCGGATCAGCGTCTGTCCCATGCGCCCTGCTGCGCCAACCACCACCAGTTTCATCGCAGCATCGCTCATGTCGGTTCACTATCCGTATCAAAGAGAATCCGAGGCGGCAGGCCTCTGAAGATTGTTGAGTCGAGCGTAAAGGCCGTCGCTGAGCTTCGCAAGCGTCTCGTGATTGCCTTCTTCGACGACCCGGCCCTGCTGCATGACGACGATCTTGTCAGCGCGCACCACGGTCGACAGCCGGTGTGCGATGACGACCACGGTACGGCCGGTCATCGCTTCATCGAGCGCCTTCTGCACCGCTGCCTCGGATTCCGTGTCGAGCGCCGACGTGGCCTCGTCGAGAAGCAGGATTGGCGCATTTCGTACCAACGCGCGGGCGATCGACAGGCGCTGACGTTGGCCGCCCGAAAGCGTCACACCGTTTTCGCCGACTGGCGTGTCATAGCCATCGGGTTGCGCAAGGATGAACTCGTGCGCATAGGCGAGCCGCGCAGCTTCCTCCACCTCGGCATCGGAGGCTTCCGGGCGCCCGTAGCGGATATTCTCGCGGATCGTGCCTTCAAAGAGGTATGGCTGCTGCGACACGTAGGCCAGCTGCTCGCGAAGCGACTGCTTGGTGACGTGGGCGATATCCTGACCGTCGACGAAGATCTGTCCGCTCTTCGGGTCGAAGAAGCGCGGAATGAGACTGATGACCGTCGATTTGCCGGCGCCGGATGGACCAACAAGCGCGGTCGTCTTGCCGCCTTCCGCAACAAAACTCACATCGTTGAGGATCGGATCGACACCATAGGCGAACGACACGTTGCGGAATTCGATGCGGGCATCCGTTACCGTCAGGGGCTTGGCGTCAGGCAGATCGCGCTGACGCGGCTCCATGTCGAGCAACTCGTAGACCATGCGGGCATTGACGGCGGCGCGCTCGAGCTGGATCTGCAGTCTTGCAAGGCGCCGGGCAGGGTCGT
>NZ_JBNDHS010000010.1:0-101274 GCF_056755095.1 Rhizobium sp. SVR5-9E
TTCATGGAGCGAATGACGCGCGGCATCCTGGCGGCCGTGCTGCCCTATCCCGGCCGTTTTCGCCTGGCGCTGAACCTCGCGAAGATCGGAAGACCGTTCAAGGGCTTGATGCGCGCGTCTTCCCTGAAGCCTTTTGCCGCGATGTTGGCGCTTGCGCCAAGGCAGATCCCGGCGCCGTCACCCTTTGCGCGTCCCGCGGTCCATGCAGCGAAGGCTGAAAAGCGCGGTCGTGTCGCGATTCTCACGGGCTGCGCACAGCCGGTGCTCGATCCCGCCATCAACGAGGCGACGATCAAGCTTTTGACCCGTCTCGGCATCGAGGTTGTGGCGCCGGCCGGTGAGGTCTGTTGCGGCTCGCTGGTGCACCACATGGGCCGCGAGGAACAGGCGCTTGCGAGCGCACGGGCGAATGTCGACGTCTGGACGAGGGAGATCGAAAACGGCGGTCTGGATGCGATCATCATCACCGCCTCTGGCTGCGGCACGACGATCAAGGATTATGGCCATATGCTGCGGCTCGACTCCGCCTATGCGCAAAAGGCTGCGCGCATATCAGCATTGGCCAAGGACATCACCGAGTATCTCGCGACGCTCGACCTTCCTTCGCATATGCCAAGGGGCGTCACGGTCGCCTATCATTCTGCCTGCTCCATGCAGCACGGGCAGAGGATCACTATGGCGCCCAAGCAGCTTCTGAAGGCTGCGGGCTTCACCGTTCGCGAACCGGCGGAAGGCCACCTCTGTTGCGGCTCCGCCGGGACCTACAACATCATGCAGTCAGATATTTCCGCGGCGCTGAAGGCGCGCAAAGTCAAGAATATCGAGGCGACGAAGCCGCATGTGATCGCCACCGGCAACATCGGCTGCATCACCCAGATCGGCACCGGTACCGCGATCCCGATTCTGCATACGGTTGAGTTGCTGGATTGGGCTTATGGCGGCGATGTACCCCAAAAATTAAGAGATTTGCCGTTACCCTAAGTTCGGCCGGTTTTCGGCCGGTGACGGAGTTTGGCATATGCGGCGTATAACGATACTGCTTGCAGGTCTGCTCGGCGCGGCAGGGGCTGCGCATGCCGACAGCCGGTTCTTCTGCTCGGCGGACGATGGCAGCGCGCGCTTCACGATCGAAAGCGGCTTTCGGGACGAAGCCGGACATAAGCTCAATCATTTCCGCGGCGCGCTGATGATCAAGAGCGGCTCGGTTCCTGACGTTTTCAAGAAACGCGTGTTCGATTCCAGCAAGCTCACGAACCGCTGGTGGGATGACGGCGATTTGCGCCTTGAGATATTCGATACCGACGACGACGCCGGCACTCAGGCTCTGAGCCTCGTCATTCTCGCCAAAGGGCCCGGAAAGAGCTTTTCGGGCACCTATGGATTGACGATCACCGGCGGTCAAACGCCATTTGCAGTCAGCGGCAAGGTCAGTTGCGGCTCCAAATGAGTCGCAACAACGAAGGACACCGCATCACCAGTGAAACGAAAGGCCGAGATTGACGGCATTGGTGATGACATTCGTTTTCAGGCGGTCGCCGCGAAGCGGTAGATCGCGTTGGCGGTCAGCAGATTGAGGCCATCGGTGAATTCGAAATGCGACCAGCCGGAGGTGCGGAGCGTCTCGTCATCCGCATAGACCTTGGCATGCGTGTAGTCGATCGAGAAGCCGAGGTTCGGATGGTTGAAATCCTCCAGCCACCAGGTGATGCGGCCGCCGTAATAGGGCGGCGAGGCGAAGGATTTGCCCTCCCATCCCGCGGTAAAATGCGTGCCGTCGGATAGGTCGACGCCGCTATGGGGCGCCGTCTGGTATCCGCCATAGAAGGAAAACTGGAGATCCTCGGCCGAAGCCGGCGCGGCGTTCAAAAAGCTCAGAATGGAAAATATGGCAAGGCTCGCCGCAGTGGGATTGAATATGCGATGCATGAAAAATTCCCTGATTATCAGCAGCGCACATCTATCCCGCTTTCCGTGACAGGCTTATTGCAGGGTTGGAAATAGCGCCATCTGCGCCACAGCCATCTCACCTGACACCAATATGAAAAGGGCGGCAAAAGCCGCCCTTCATCATCAAGCAAGTGGCGAAGAATCAGCCGTCGCCGAAGATGGTGCGCAGCAGGTCGATGCCCTTGTCTTGGAAGGCGACGTTGCCCTGCTTGTCGCCGGGACCGATGACGATCACCTTCGCGCCGACCGCCGCGCGCGAATAGAGATGAATGACGTCGTCGTTCATCATGCGGATGCAGCCGGAAGACATGTTCAGGCCGATCGTCCAAGGCTGATTGGTGCCGTGGATACGGAAAATAGTATCGCGGCCGCCCTGATAGAGATACATGGCGCGTGCGCCGAGCGGATTGTCTTCGCCGCCTTCCTGGAAGGCGGGTATGATGTGACCCTTCGCGGCCTCGCGGACACGCATCTCGGCCGGCGGCGTCCAGGTCGGCCATTCGGCCTTGCGGCCGATCTTCACGACGCCTGACCAGCCGAAGCCATCACGGCCGACCCCGATGCCGTAGCGCGTCGCGCGGTTCTTCGTCTCGACGTAGTAGAGATACTTGTTGTTGGTATCGACGATGATCGTACCCGGCTCTTCGTTCGTCACGAGCCGCACGAGCTTGCGCTTGAACTCCGGCTTTACGAACTTGGTTTTCGGAACGCGGACGACGGGTGCAGCATCGTGGGCGGGTTGAGCAACGGCAGGCGTGATTGCAATAGAAAATGCAATGCCGGCGGCCGCAAGGCCGGAGGCGACTTTCAACATATTGATTCCCCTCAAAAGCAAAATCGGGCCGAAGCTACCTGAACTTCAGCCCGATTCAAGATCAGTTGTCGCCGGCACAGCATTTTTGATTCTGAGTGCCGGCTGTTCTTGCCAGAAGTGAGGTAAAAGCCAGCAGTTACATCACGATAACGCGCGTACCGACTTTGACGCGTTCGTAAAGGTCGACAACATCCTCGTTGCGCAGGCGGATGCAGCCCGAAGAAACGGCACTGCCGATCGTCCAGGGCGCATTGGTGCCGTGGATTCTGTAGAGCGTCGAGCCGAGATACATGGCGCGCGCGCCAAGCGGGTTCTCCGGACCACCGTCCATGCGGGCCGGCAGATAATGGCCCTTCGCAGCTTCGCGGCTAACCATCTCGGAGGGCGGCGTCCACTCCGGCCATTCCGTTTTGCGGGTAACCTTGTGTACGCCGGCCCACTCGAAGCCCGGCTTGCCGACGCCGACCCCGTAACGCCGGGCCTGGCCGTTGGCCACAACAAGATAGAGAAAGCGGTTGTTCGTATCGATGACGATCGTGCCCGGTTTTTCCTTGGTCTGGTAGTCGACCATCTGCGGCAGATACTCTGGCTCGATCTGATGGCGGATCACCGGCAGGTCGGGACGAATTCCTGCAACTTGCTGTGGGGCGGGAGCGGCTTCGGGCGCAGGCGCACGGCGGAAGAAAGGCAGCCGCGGGATGAAGCCGCGCCATTGCGGGGCGGGGCGCTGATAGACCACAGGGCGAACATTGTCGCTGCCGAGTTGGTTGACCCAGGGAGCTGTGAGGTCGGGGCTGAGAACGATGGGCGGACGACTTGCGTAGCGGTCGTCGCCAAGGGCCGGCGAGGCCAGTAGGCCGATCACACCGGCGGCAATCAATGCGGATTTCATCATCGGGCGGGCTCTCTACAAATGACCGAAAATGCGTAAGGGCGGCAGTCCGCCTGCCCAACATGCTGCCATTATCGCCGCCAGCGAATGGTAAAAATCGATTCAGTAAGGGACAGCTGGCGGAATAAACTTTTCGTCAGGGTTACTCTTCGGTTTGGAAACAGGGTTAGCAAATGCTAAAGCCGGATTCTGACGAAGAAATGGCGGCGAAGAATGAGCGAAACGGGAATCATAATCGGCGAGGACGGCAAGAGCCGCTGCCACTGGCATGCAAATCTTCCAGACTACATGCGCTATCACGACGAGGAGTGGGGCAGGCCGGTCACCGACGACATCCGCCTCTTCGAGAAAATCTGCCTTGAAGGGTTCCAGTCCGGCCTCTCCTGGCTGACGATCCTGCGCAAGCGCGATAATTTCCGGGCTGCCTTCGCGGGTTTCGACTTCGAAAAGGTGGCGCTGTTTGATGATCGGGATATCGAGCGGTGCCTTGCCGACGCCGGTATCATCCGCCACCGCGGCAAGATCGTATCGACGATCAACAATGCCAGGCGCGCCATTACTCTGAGGAGCGAATTCGGCTCGCTTGGGCGCTACTTCTGGAGCTATGAGCCGGCTCTTCATGAACGCCCCGCCGTTGTCGACCGCCAGCACGTCGCCGCCAACCCCACGACACCCGTTTCGGTAAGAATATCGAAGGATTTGAAGAAACGCGGCTGGACCTTTGTCGGTCCGACCACAGTTTATGCCTTCATGCAGGCAATGGGTCTCGTCAACGATCATATCGAAGGCTGCTTCCGCCGCCCCGAAGTGGAGGCTATGCGCGTGGCATTGGTGCGCCCATGAGAGCGTGGATCGGCATCGCTTCGGCGCTCTTTCTGTGCGCGACGGCGGCATTTGCCCAGGAACCGCAGCTCGATCCCGGCGAAAAGCTGGAGAAGCTCCAGTTTCCGGCGGTCACCATGCAGATCAAGGGCTGGACCAAATTCGGCAACAGCGGTGTCTACACCTTGCCGGTGCGCGCCGGCCAACACGTAAGGATCAGCTTTACGACAAAGAGCAAGTATGCGTTTCTTGCGATCTTCGATCTCTCCAAGCCCGATGATGAGGCATTTTTCGGCACAGATGAGGACGGCACGGCACTTGATGTGACCGTGAAGGAAAACACCACGTGGTTTCTGCGGCCCTATTATTCCAAGGCTTCGCCGCGCCGCGGCCTGGGAGCGCCCTATACGCTGCTCATCGAGCCGCAGGCGGCCGGGCAACCGCAGCCCGCAAAACCCGAAGAACCGCAACGTCCGTCGCTGTTCCCGGCTGCGCCCTCAAAATCCGGTACCGGGGAATAGCTCAGGACAATCCGTCGAGCAGTCCGCCGAGTTCGCCGAGATGGGCGATCTTTCGAAAGCGCGGTGCCTCCTTCGGCTCGTCGACATGCTCTAGGACCCAGGTCAGCTCATGCGGCACGAAGACGCCGTAGCTTCCGGCGGCAATCGCCGGCACGATATCGGACTTGAGCGAATTGCCGACCATCATGGCCCGTTCCGGACCGTCGCCGAGCTTCGAGAAAATCCGCCGATAGGTGACGGCCGTCTTGTCCGAGACGATCTCGACGGCATCGAAGAAATCGCCAAGACCGGATTGGGCGAGCTTGCGCTCCTGATCGAACAGGTCGCCTTTGGTGATCAATACCAGCAGATAGTTTCCGGCAAGGGATTCCAGCGTCTCGCGGACATGCGGCATGGTCTCGACCGGATGCGAAAGAAGGTCGCGGCCGGTATCAAGGATTTTCGCGATCACGCTCGCCGGCACCTTGCCTTCGGTGATCTCGATCGCGGTCTCTATCATCGACAGCGTAAAGCCCTTTATGCCGAAGCCGTAGTGGCTGAGATTGCGCTTTTCAGCTTCCAGCAGCCGCTGCGAAATCTGCGAACCGTCCGCGAAATCGGCGAGCAGTTGCGTGAAGTGCTCCTCGGTTAGCCGGTAATACTGTTCGTTCTGCCAGAGCGTATCGTCGGCGTCGAAGCCGATCGTCGTCAGCGCGTGCGTGCTCATCTGAAGCTCCTGCAACCTGTGAAGCAGCAATCTATTGGGAGGCTGTGTTTAGACAAGGGCTTCTGCTTTCTCCTCTCAATATGTCGCAGGCGACGTTGAAATGCGGCTGCCTGGCATTACGTAAAATGCCTGCCTGCAGCCAGCTTCGGCTGTGCCTGACCGTTCAGGCCAATATTGAAAGATTAGAATTCAGCAGCCCGCAAGCGGTCGATTTCGGCCGACACAAGGAATTTCTTCATGCGTTACAATCAACTCGGAAATACGGGACTTTTCGTCTCGGAAATCTGCTTGGGCACCATGACATTCGGTGAGGCAGGCAGCGGCACCACCTGGGGCGCCATCGCCGACGTCGACCAGAAGGCGGCCGACCAGATCGTCGAGCGCTCGCTCCAGGCCGGCGTCAACTTCATCGATACCGCCGATGTCTATTCCTTCGGGCAATCCGAAAGGCTCCTCGGACAGGCGCTGAAAAACCTCAATGTCCCGCGCAAGGATGTTGTCATCGCCACCAAGGTTTATGGCGTTATGGGCGACAAGCCCAACGATCGCGGCGCCTCCCGCGGGCATATCATGGATTCCGTCGAAGCCAGCCTCAAGCGGCTGCAGACGGATCACATTGATCTCTATCAGATTCATGCAACCGATACGGTGACGCCGATCGACGAGACGCTGCGCGCTCTCGACGATCTCGTCTCCCGCGGTCTCGTGCGCTATATCGGCGTCTCGAACTGGCAGGCCTGGCGGATCGCCAAGGCGCTCGGCATCTCCGAACGCCGCGGCTTTGCCCGCTTCGAAACCGTCCAGGCCTACTACTCCATCGCCGGCCGTGATCTCGAACGCGATATCGTGCCGCTGATGAATGAGGAGAAGCTCGGCCTGATGGTCTGGTCGCCGCTTGCCGGCGGCCTGCTCTCCGGCAAATACGGTCCGGGCGCGCCCGGCAACGGCGAAGGCCGCCGCGCCAGCTTCGATTTTCCGCCGGTGGACAAGGACAAGGCCTGGGCCTGCGTTGCCGTTATGCGTGAGATTGCCGAAAAGCACGGCAGCAGCGTCGCAACGGTCGCACTCGCCTATGTTCTCGCCAAGCCGTTCGTCACCAGCGTCATCATTGGCGCGAAGCGCATCGATCAGCTCGATCAGAACCTTGCCGCCGTCCAGCTGAAGCTCGATGCCGGCGATCTGCAGAAACTCGACGAGGTCAGCGCGCTGGCGCCGGAATATCCGGGCTGGATGCTTGCCCGCCAGGGCGCCGCCCGCCGCCCGGAACCTTTCGAGCCGAAGGCCTGAACTGAAAACGGAAACGCCGGTGCGTCAGGCACCGGCGTTTCCTTGCTTGACGGCTTTACTTCGCGTGGGCTTTCAACCAGGTGTTCATTTCGGCGATTTCCGCTTCCTGGGCCTTGATGACCGCTTCGGCGAGTTTGCGGATTTCCGGATCCTTGCCGTATTGCAACTCGATCTTCGCCATGTCGATCGCACCCTGATGGTGCGGGATCATGCTGCGGACGAAATCGACGTCGGTGTTGCCGGTCAACTCGACCATCATATCCTTGTGCATCTTGGCGTTCGCTTTGGCGAAAGCATGGCTTGAAGGGCTGTGGTCGCCCATCGGCTTCATCATATCCATTGGCTTACTCATGTCCATCTGCATGTCCTCGGCAAATGCCGGGACGGCAAACGCGAAAGCTGCGGTGAAAGCGAGAATTTTCAAAGACATGGGATTTCCTTCCTCTGTCTGACAATAGGTTCACAGGCGCGGCGGATGCCGCACGATCGGTATGGAAGAAACTGCGTCAGACGAGCCGGGGAGGCGGCGGTTGCGGGGCAATGCGATGATCGGCGAGCGCTTGCCCGGCGCCGGGCGAAGGATAAGCGAATATATGCTTCGCATTTGTGTCGACCATAAGCGCTGGCGGCACGACTACGCAGACCGTGCAGAAGGCCATATGCGCAGTGTCGCCGGTTACACAGGGATTTTTGGGCAAGTCCGTCTTAGTATGCGCCGACATGTCCATGCCCGCCATGTCGTGATGCATCTCGGCCATGACGGGCTGCTGCATCGACGCGCACATGGGGCAACCCGCCAGTGCGGACATCGCGCTGTAAAACAGCCAGCCGAAAAGCATCGTTGTGATGGCAAAGAAGCGCATGGGCGGAGGGTAGGCGAATGGCCATCAAAAACCAAGGCCGCTCATAAGAATGCTTTCAAAGCTTCGCTGCTTTTCGCAACGCCTCGTTGATCCGTCCCTGCCAGCCTTTTCCGGTCGCCTTGAAGGCGTCGATCACGTCTGGATCGAGCCGCAGCGAAATCTGCCTCTTCGGTTTTTCGACAGCAGGTCTGCCCCGCGCCCGGCGGATGCTTTCAGCAAGCTCCGGGAAGACTTCGGCAAAGGGCCGCGCGTTCTTGAAGTCTTCCTCGGTCCATTCGGGATTGTCGCTGACCGCGTCCCAATCTTCCTTGCTGTATCCGCGGCCTTCTTTGAATTCGGATTGCAACTCAGTTTTCTTTGCTGTCATTCAGTAGCCGCCTTTCCGTTGCCTTGGCCGGGCGCATTGAAATCACTGATAAAGCCTCTTCGCCCAGTCTTGCGAAGATCACCACGATGGTGCCGTCCGTAAATCTGCCGATCGCCATGATGCGGCCTCCGCGAGCGGGTTGAAGAACGGCGGACAGGAAAAACATCAGGTCGAGATCGGCAAAATCCAATCCGTGCTTATCGAGATTTGCGAGGCGCTTCGGCTCATCCCAAACGATCTTCACCGCAATGATATCCGATATTAAAAGTGATACAATAAATCCTGGATTGCAGCCAGCATAATATGCATCTCAATAAGCGGCAATCACCTGGTGGATGATCTGGTAATCGCGGCTCTCCTCACCAAGTGGCGCGACGGGCCATGTCCACGATGTCTTGTCAGCCGGCGGCGCGACGTCGTGCAGCAAATCGGCGGTCTCATGCGTCTTTCCGTTCCGGTCGATCACCGCGTAGGAAGTGTCAGTGACGAGACAGGTAGCGCAGGGCTGGATCTGAAGGCCCTCGATGTGCGCGGCAATCAGGCGCTGCACGGTATCCCGGGGCATCGCCCCGTCCTGCTCGGCCTCGAAGCGCCGCTTGACGCCGCGGCCGATCTGGGAAAGCAGGTTGGCGGAAATGACGAGATCGAGATAGGGCACACCGCGAAGGAAGCCGAGCGGCTCCGCCGAACCCGTTTCCCGCAACGCATCGTAGCCGGAAAGGTCGCGCTCGATGAGGCGAACGTTCCGGTATCCCTTTGCCTTCAGCCGGAAGCGGACGGAGGCGAGGTGCACAAGATCGACGAGGACGACCGTGTCGAAGGATTTGGAAAGCGCTTCGATCGGCACGTCGCGCAGGAGTCCTGATCCCAAGACGACCACCGTCCGCTTCTGCCGAAGGCCGGAGGCCGCCGCAAGCATGGCCGACTGGCTCTTCTCTTCATGCTCCGCCCACTGCCTGCTGCAGCGCCTGCCGCGGGACCAGAGATTGACCGAATAGCGGACGAACTTACGGTGCGGCTTGGCCGTGACGGGCAGGGTTGCGAGATAGAGCAAGGCTTCGACGATCATGGCTGGTTCCGCAATTTGGGCTGTGCTTGTTCGATCTTTGATTCTGCGGTTCACTTCAAGGCCCCTTCGCCCTTGCCGCTACCGGCCCAATCCGCTAGGAAATCGCCACTGTCACGATTGAGCGGAATGCGTTGGAAATGAACGACAAGCAGAAGAAACCACAAAAGCTCAAGGCTCGCCTGCCGCGCGGCTTCGTCGACCGTTCGGCGGCGGATATCCGCGCCGTCAACGAGATGACCGCGAAGATTCGCGAAGTCTATGAGCATTATGGTTTCGATCCGGTCGAAACGCCGCTCCTCGAATATACCGATGCGCTTGGCAAGTTCCTGCCCGACAGCGACCGCCCGAACGAAGGCGTCTTCTCGCTGCAGGACGACGACGACCAGTGGATGAGCCTGCGCTACGACCTGACGGCGCCGCTCGCCCGCCATGTCGCGGAAAACTTCAACGAGATCCAGCTTCCCTACCGTACCTATCGCGCCGGCTATGTGTTCCGGAACGAAAAGCCCGGTCCGGGCCGCTTCCGCCAGTTCATGCAGTTCGACGCCGATACCGTCGGTGCGCCGGGCGTCCAGGCCGATGCGGAAATGTGCATGATGATGGCCGATACGCTGGAAGCCCTCGGCATCAAGCGCGGCGATTACGTTATCCGGGTGAATAACCGAAAGGTTCTGGACGGCGTGCTGGAGGCGATCGGCCTTGGCGGTGACGAGAATGCATTGCGGCGGCTCAACGTGCTGCGTGCGATTGATAAGTTTGACAAGTTTGGCGCTGATGGGGTCAGACTTTTGCTCGGTCCGGGACGTAAAGACGAATCCGGCGATTTCACCAAGGGGGCAGGTCTTGAGCAGCCTCACATCGAGTTCCTAGTCGGATTGCTAGAAGTTCAAGCTCGAATCGGAATTGCGGCCGAAGGACGACGCATATCTGATGCTGAGTTCGCTGAGCGGCACGGTCGCAATCCAAGCCGCTGGTTCGATTGCATTGACGTCGAATATCCGCCTGAATGGCTTGATGCACAGGCCCGTCAGATCGGTGCAAATGAAGAGAATAATGCAGTTCTCTTTGATGGGCTCGGGGAACTCAAGGTAATCGCATCACTTTTGAGGGCAGCAGGCTATGACGATGGTCGTGTCATCATCGACCCTTCCGTCGTGCGCGGTCTCGAATATTACACTGGCCCGGTCTACGAGGCCGAACTTACCTTCGACGTGACCAACGAGAAGGGCGAAAAGGTCGTCTTCGGATCTGTCGGTGGCGGTGGGCGGTATGATGGCCTTGTGTCCCGCTTCATGGGCCAGCCGGTCCCGGCGACCGGCTTCTCCATCGGCGTTTCGCGGCTGATGACGGCGCTGAAGAACCTCGGCAAGCTCGGCCAGCAGGACGTCATCGAGCCGGTGCTCGTCACCGTCATGGACGGCGATGTGGACGCCATGGGCCGCTATCAGCGCATGACGCAGGAGCTGCGTGCCGCCGGCATCCGCGCCGAGATGTTCCAGGGCAACTGGAAGAAATTCGGCAACCAGCTGAAATATGCCGACCGCCGCGGCTGCCCGATCGCGATCATTCAGGGCGGCGACGAGCGCGCTGAGGGCGTCGTGCAGATCAAGGATCTGATCGAGGGCAAGCGCCTTTCCGGCGAGATCGAGGACAATGCGAGCTGGCGCGAGGCCCGCGTCGCACAGGAGACCGTTGCCGAGACCGATCTCGTCGCCAAGGTGAAGGAAATTCTGGCGGCGCAGGCGGAAGATCGCGCGAGGGCGGGCTGACATGCCCCTGATCAACCTCCCCGATTTCGCCGACGACCTTCTGGACGAATTCGCCGCCCGAAAGACGGCGCGGATCGACACGCCGGTAATCCAGCCGGCCGAGCCTTTTCTCGACATCGCCGGCGAAGACCTCCGCCGCCGCATCTTCATGACGGAAAGCGAGACCGGCGCGAGCCTGTGCCTGCGCCCGGAATTCACCATTCCCGTCTGCATTCGCCACATCGAAACGGCCACCGGCACGCCCAAGCGCTATTCCTATCTCGGCGAGGTTTTCCGCCAGCGCCGTGAGGGCGGCAACGAATTCTACCAGGCTGGCATTGAAGATCTCGGCGACATCAATATCGCCAGCGCTGACGCCCGCGCCATCGGCGATGCGACCGCCATCCTGACGCGGCTTCTCCCCGGCAAGCGCTTCTCGGTAACGCTTGGCGATCAGGCGGTCTTCGAAGCCGTCGTTCAGGCGCTCGGCCTGCCGCTCGGCTGGCAGAAGCGGTTGATCCACGCCTTCGGCAACATGACGCAGCTTGAGGCGCTGCTTGCGAGCCTCGTCAGCCCGCAGTTCGTGACCGGCCTCGACGACGATATCGCCCGGCTGATCGCGACCGGAGATGAGGCGGCGCTCATCGCCCACATCGACACGACGATGCAGGCGACCGGCTATTCCTCGAATGCAAGCCGCTCGCCGGCCGAGATCGCACGCCGCCTGAAGGAGAAGCTGATCCTGTCGGAAACGCGCCTCGACGACGCGGCCTTCCGCGTGCTCGAGGAGTTCCTGTCCCTCAGGGTGCCGCTCATAAACGCGTCTGCCGCGCTCGCCGGCTTTGCCGATGCCGCCGGTTTGAGGCTCGGTAACGCCCTTTCGCGTTTCGATGGCCGGGTGGCGGCCCTTGGGAACTCCGGCATCGATCTGTCGTCCATCGACTATCGCGCCGCCTTCGGGCGCCCGCTCGATTACTATACCGGCCTTGTCTTCGAGGTCGGTATCGAAGGCTCTTCCGCCGTTCTGGTGGGCGGCGGGCGCTTCGACAGGCTTTTGACGCTGCTCGGCGCCAAGGATCGCATTCCGGCCGTTGGCTTCTCGCTCTGGCTCGATCGCATCGAAACGGAAAGGGCGGCGGCATGACGATCACCATCGCACTGCCCTCCAAGGGCCGCATGAAGGACGACGCTTCGGCGATCTTCGAACGCGCCGGCATGAAGATTAGTGCCGTCGGCAACGACCGCTCCTATCGCGGCCGCGTCGAGGGATGGGACGACGTCGATGTCGCCTTCCTGTCGGCCTCGGAAATCTCCCGTGAACTCGGCAACGGCTCGATCGATTTCGGTGTGACGGGCGAGGATCTCGTACGCGAAGGATTGGCTGAAGCAGACAAGCGCGTGGAATTCTGCGCCCGCCTCGGTTTCGGGCAGGCTGACGTGGTGGTCGCCGTTCCGGAAATATGGCTCGACGTCGATACGATGGCCGATCTCGGAGACGTCGCCGCCGACTTCCGCGCCCGCCACGGCCGCCGCTTGACCATCGCGACCAAATACTGGCGGCTGACGCAGCAGTTCTTCTCCAGCCAGCACGGCATTCAGCTCTATCGTATCGTCGAAAGCCTTGGCGCGACGGAAGGCGCTCCCGCGTCCGGCTCGGCCGACATTATCGTCGATATCACCTCGACAGGCTCCACCTTGAAGGCGAACCACCTGCGAGTGCTGAACGACGGCGTGATCCTGCGCTCGCAAGCCTGCCTCATGCGCGCCCGCAAGGACAATCACGCTGACGAGCAGTCGCTGGCAAGGATCATCGAAGCGGTGCGAAGCGCCCTCTGATTTCAGCATAGGACCAAACGAAGAAACCCGCCGTCTTTCGACGGCGGGTTTCTTATGCTTGGGAGGTTGTTCGCTTATGCGCGGACGGCAGATGCGCCGCGGCGGGCATCGATCGAGTAGGCGCCTGCGCCGACCGTGGCGAGCAGGATGTAACCGCCGGCCAGCGTGAAGTTCTTCATGACCATGATCTGGTTGAGGATATTCACCAGCTCGGTGCCGCTGGCATAGGGCAGGTGGAAGAAGATGGCAGTGAAGATAGAGAAGGCCGCAAGCAACCAGCCGACGATGCGGACCTGGAAGCCGACGAGAACGGCAAGGCCGGTCAGCAGTTCGAAGAGACCTGCGAGATAGGTCAGCGCCGTTGCGGCAGGAAAGCCTGCGCCTGCGATCATGCCGGCAGTGCCTGCCGGATCGGTGACCTTGCCGAAGCCAGCAAGGATAAACATGAAGGACAGGAGGATGCGGGCGACAAGAATAAGGCCGTTGCTGGTATTCGACATGGACGTGATCTCCGTTTGGATTGCTCTGGAGGTCCCTGTGCCCCCGGCACTTTCTGAACCTCGTTGCCCCTTCTACTCGCTCATTTTGACGTAGCTGAAAAGATAAACAGAAGCGGACGGTTTGTTCAATATTTTGAAACGACCGCTCACGCAGCGTGGCTTGTGTTCGCGGTAGCTGCTCTTCTATGGTCTGCTTCCCATCCCCCAAGGAGATTCCAATGGCAGACCTTTCAAGCTTCCCGATCACCAAGCGCTGGCCGGCAAAGAACCCCGACGTCATCCAGCTTTATTCGTTGCAAACGCCGAATGGCGTGAAGGTGTCGGTCGCGCTGGAAGAGCTCGGCCTACCATACGAGCCGCATTATATTTCCTTCGCTACGAACGAGCAGAAGTCTCCCGAATTCATCTCGCTCAATCCGAACGGCCGTATCCCCGCGATTATCGATCCGAACGGCCCTGACGGCAAGCCGATTGGCCTCTTCGAATCCGGCGCGATCCTTCTCTATCTCGCGGAAAAGACCGGCAAGCTCATACCGGCGGATGCCGTAGGGCGCTACGAGACCATTCAGTGGGTATTCTTCCAGATGGCCGGGATCGGCCCGATGCTCGGCCAATTCGGCCACTTCTACAAATTCGCGGCCGAGAAGGTCGCCAACAATTCCTATCCGGTGGAGCGCTATCGGGACGAAGCCAAGCGGCTGCTCAGCGTGCTAGAGGCACGTCTGCAGGGACGTCAATGGATCATGGGCGACACCTACACGATCGCGGACATCACAACATTCCCATGGATCCGTGGCGCCGATATCTTCTACGGCGGCAGGGAGGTCCTGGACTACGCAAAGTTCCCCTCCGTCATGGCGTGGCTCGAGCGCTGCATTGCTCGCCCGGCAAGCGAAAAGGGCCTGAACATTCCCGTCAAGCCGGAGTAATCGGCGCAAACAAAAGAGGCCGGTCTCAGGACCGGCCTTTTTAAGCTTCTGCCTATTGCCGGGTGGCGATCTGATGTCCTTGTTCCAGCTTGAACCGCGGGAAGAGGAAGACGCCTGCCATGCTGCCGCTGAACTGCGCCTCGAGTCCGCTCGATGCACCCATGCAGAAAACCGGCTGCCGCAAACCGTTCGGCATCAGGATTGTCGTGGAGAAGCAGAAGGATGACGAAAGCGTCGCAGCTTGCTCGAATAGGGTGAGGATATGGGCGCGATCTTTCGGATCATAGCAGCGCAACAGGCTCAGAAGACCGCATTCCTGTGTTGAAAGGCCATGCAGCATACTGCTCCACTCGCCGAGACGGATAATGCCCGTCGAAAAGTCGCCGGTCCAGGCCTCGGAGACGGAGAACTGCGCAAGCATCTCCTGATCGTGATGCGGCAGATCCAGTGAGTCATGCATGCGGGGGGCGGTAGCGGTTGCTTTGGCGATCTTAAACAAGGGCTTTCCCGGGTCGGACGCAGTTCTATCCGCGCTCTCGTGCAGTCTGACGAAACATCCTCATGCTGCGCCGTCCTTCATGTCCGGGCGTTCAAAGCGCGGCTTGCCGGCAGCGCTCTACTACAATGCTTTACTCGAAATCTTGGCTTGGAAGGCACCTGGCCGACTTTGCCGGAATTGCTTTTGCTGGCGGGGGAAAAAGTATTCTTATGCGTTCAAAATTGCAGCGCGGATTTATATGCAGTTTTGTGCGCTCGGCAAATGTTTTTTCCGTGATGTACTGAAGGCCGGCTGATGCATTGACGGCGCTTTCCGCACCAAAAACTGTTAAAATCCGGTAGAATTTTGCGGTCCGGATCACGTGTAAACGGTTCCACCTTTTAAAAATTCTTACTTCTAGGCTGAAATACGACTTTCGCTACAAGTATAAGTAACGCATAAAATAAACAAGAAAAGCAAGTTTCGCGAAAGCCTCGATGTTGGCTAGTACCTTCGCCCCTCTCGCTTAAACGTTTCACCATCGGAAATACATCGGCTTTGTCAGATGGTCGAATCGCTCGCCGGCAAACAAAAAGGGCGGCCCGAGGACCGCCCTTCCTGAACTGAACCGGATGGCTCAGATGTGCAGGCTTTCGCCTATCACATCATGTCCATGCCGCCCATGCCGCCCATGCCGCCCGGCATGCCGCCAGCAGCGCCGCCGTCCTTCTTAGGAGCTTCGGCAATCATGGCTTCGGTGGTGATCAGCAGCGAAGCAACCGAAGCTGCGTTCTGCAGAGCGGTGCGAACAACCTTGACCGGGTCGACGATGCCGAGAGCGATCAGATCGCCGTATTCGCCGGTCTGAGCGTTGTAGCCGTAGTTGTCTTCGTTCTTGTCGAGGATCTTGCCGACAACGATCGAGGCTTCGTCACCAGCGTTTTCAGCGATCTGGCGAACCAGCGACTGAAGTGCCTTGCGAACGATGTTGATGCCGGCTTCCTGGTCCTGGTTCTCACCCTTTGCGGTGATCTTCGTGGACGAACGAAGCAGGGCAACGCCGCCGCCCGGTACGATGCCTTCCTGAACGGCAGCGCGCGTCGCGTTGAGAGCGTCGTCGATGCGGTCCTTCTTTTCCTTGACTTCGACTTCCGTCGAGCCGCCGACGCGGATCACGGCAACGCCGCCAGCGAGCTTGGCAAGACGTTCCTGCAGCTTCTCGCGGTCGTAGTCGGAAGTGGTTTCTTCGATCTGAGCCTTGATCTGACCAACGCGGCCTTCGATGTCGGACTTTGCGCCGGCACCGTCAACGATCGTGGTGTTTTCCTTGGAGATCGAAACCTTCTTGGAACGGCCGAGCATGTCGAGCGTAACGTTTTCGAGCTTGATGCCGAGGTCTTCGGAGATGACAGTGCCGCCCGTCAGGATGGCGATGTCTTCCAGCATGGCCTTGCGGCGATCGCCGAAGCCCGGAGCCTTGACGGCAGCGATCTTGAGACCACCACGCAGCTTGTTGACGACGAGCGTAGCAAGAGCTTCGCCTTCGACATCTTCAGCGATGATGAGGAGCGGCTTGCCGGTCTGAACGACGGCTTCGAGAACCGGGAGCATAGCCTGGAGGTTCGAAAGCTTCTTTTCGTGCAGGAGGATGAAGGCGTCTTCGAGGTCGGCGATCATCTTTTCCGGGTTGGTCACGAAGTAGGGCGACAGGTAGCCGCGGTCGAACTGCATGCCTTCGACGACTTCGAGTTCGGTTTCAGCGGTCTTGGCTTCTTCGACGGTGATGACACCTTCGTTGCCGACCTTCTGCATGGCTTCAGCAATATCGAGACCGATCTGCTTTTCGCCGTTTGCGGAGATCGTGCCGACCTGTGCGACTTCTTCCGAAGTGTTGATCTTCTTGGCCTTGGCCTGGAGATCCTTGACGACTTCAGCAACAGCGAGGTCGATGCCGCGCTTCAGATCCATCGGGTTCATGCCGGCTGCTACGGCCTTGCCGCCTTCGCGAACGATGGCCTGGGCGAGAACGGTAGCAGTCGTGGTGCCGTCACCGGCGATGTCGTTGGTCTTCGAAGCAACTTCGCGGACCATCTGGGCGCCCATGTTTTCGAACTTGTCTTCAAGTTCGATTTCCTTGGCGACCGATACGCCGTCCTTGGTGATGCGCGGAGCGCCGAAGGACTTGTCGATGATGACGTTACGACCCTTCGGGCCGAGCGTTACCTTCACTGCGTCAGCGAGAACGTCGACGCCGCGCAGCATCTTTTCGCGCGCGGTGCGGCCGAACTTGATTTCTTTAGCTGCCATTTTGAGAACTCCTGAAAAGGGTGTCAGCGATATTCTGGACGGGATAACCGGCTGATCAGCCGATGATGCCCATGATGTCGGCTTCCTTCATAATCAGAAGGTCTTCGCCGTTGATCTTGACTTCGGTGCCCGACCACTTGCCGAACAGAACGCGATCGCCAGCCTTGACGTCGAGAGCGACGACCTTGCCGGACTCGTCACGAGCGCCGGAACCGACGGCGACGATTTCGCCTTCCTGCGGCTTTTCCTTGGCGGTGTCCGGGATGATAATGCCACCCTTGGTCTTTTCTTCGGACTCAACGCGGCGAACAACGACGCGATCGTGAAGGGGGCGGAAATTGGTGCTTGCCATTGTCTAATCCCTCGATCAAATGACATTCGCGGACCGGGAAGGCCCACATCGATGAGTGTTAGCACTCTCCAGTGAGGAGTGCTAGCGGCGAGCATTTAGGGATGGCTCCAGAAGGAGTCAAGAAGACCCATCACGGATTTTTGCGCCGGAATTGTGAAGAGCGCGAGAAATGTCCCAGACGATTGCGGAATCTATGCCGCAGCCCGGCCGGTGGAGGCCGCTTCAGGTTTTTGCTAAAGGATCGGCCGAAAATCCTTGCCATCGCGGCATGCCTTTGCGATGTCACGCCTGACTGAAAAGCAATCGGGAAATCGAATGGCCAAGCGGATTGAGAGTTTTGCGGAGATCACCAGCCAGTATGACGCCGTGTTCTGCGACGTCTGGGGTGTGCTGCACAATGGGATCGACCCTTTCCCGAAGGCTGCGGCGGCTCTCGAAGCGGCGCGCGCCGAGGGGCTCACCGTCGTGCTCATCACCAATTCGCCGCGGCTCGCGCCGCAGGTGGTCGACCAGCTGCGCCAGATCGGCATACAGGACGGCGCCTATGATCGGATCGTCACCTCTGGCGACGTCACGCGCGGCCTGATTGCCGAAGGCCCGAAGAAGGTCTTCCTGCTCGGTCCTGAACGCGACCGTGCAATCGTCGAGGGCCTCGGCGTCGAGCGCGTCGATGCCAAGGAGGCTGAATCGCTCGTCTGCACCGGCTTCTTCGACGACGAGACGGAAAAGCCGGAAGACTATACGGAGATGCTGAAGGATTTTCAGGCACGCAACGTGCCGATGATCTGCGCCAATCCGGACCTCGTTGTCGAGCGCGGACACCGCATCATCCCGTGCGCCGGTGCGATGGCCGCTTACTACCACCAACTCGGCGGCGAAACGCGCATCGCCGGCAAGCCGCACACGCCGATCTATGACGCCGTGCTTGCGGCTGCGCGCGAGGCCCACGGCGATTTCCCGAAGAGCCGTATTCTCGCGATCGGCGACGGTATGCCGACGGATGTGCGCGGGGCTCTCGATTACGGCCTCGATCTTCTGTATATCAGCGGCGGCATTCATGCCAAGGAATACACGCTGAACGGGGAGCCCGACGAGGCGATCCTGCACGCCTTCCTCGAGCGCGAGAGGGCAACGCCGAAGTGGTGGATGCCGCGCCTCGCTTAAGAAGAGCCCGCCGATGACCGTCTTCCACCGCAACGAAACCCGCGAACCCTTGCCCGCCCGCTTGAAAGGCGGGGTGATTGCCATTGGCAATTTCGACGGCGTGCATCGCGGCCATCAATCGGTGCTGAATCGCGCGCTGGAAATCTCGAAAGAGCGGGGCATCCCCGCGCTCGTGCTGACGTTCGAACCCCATCCGCGAACGGTCTTCAAGCCACAAACGCCGGTTTTTCGCCTTACGCCAGCCCCTTTGAAGGCACGTATCCTCGAGGCGATCGGCTTCAATGCCGTCATCGAATACCCCTTCGATCGTGAGTTTTCGCAGCGCTCGCCTGACGAGTTCGTTCACGGCATCCTCCGGGATTGGCTCGGCGCGTCCGAAGTCGTCACCGGTTTCAATTTCCATTTCGGCAAGAACCGCGAGGGCGGCCCGGCCTTCCTGATGGATGCCGGCCACAAATACGGCTTCGGCGTCACCCTGATCGACGCCTTCCGCGACGAGAATGCCGAGGTTGTCTCCTCGAGCCGCATCCGCGAGCTGCTGAAGGAAGGCGACGTCAGTGAGGCGGCCGCTCAGCTCGGCTATCACTACACGGTCGAGGCCGAGGTGATTGGCGGGGAAAAGCTCGGCCGGCAGCTCGGCTTTCCGACGGCCAACATGCAGCTTCCGCCAGAGGCCGAACTTGCAGCCGGCATCTACGCCGTTCGCTTCCGCCTGGACGACGGCACGCTCTACGATGCCGTCGCCAGCTATGGCCGACGACCGACGGTGACCGAAAACGGCGCGACGCTGCTCGAGACCTATCTTTTCGATTTCAGCGGCGATCTTTATGGCCGGACCTGTTCCGTCTCCCTCTTCGGCTATCTGCGGCCCGAGTTGAAGTTCGATGGCCTGGAAGCCCTCATCGAGCAGATGAAGCGCGACGAGCAGGAGGCGAGGGCGCTGCTTGCGGGCGTCAAGCCGCTCGGCGAGCTCGACCGGAAACTCTGCTTCAGCTAGCACCGTCCACGGTCACGACGTTCCCAACGCAGCCTGGGCATTCTCGCCGCGGAACGGCGGGAATGCCAAGGCAATCCCCGCGGCCCCAAGCCCGACCAGCGCCGAGCCGATGAACAGCCAGGAATAGTTGCCGTAGGTGTCCAAGATCCAGCCGCCGGCCAACGGTCCGAAGGCCATGCCGATGCTGGAAAGCATCGTCGCGGCGCCGAACACCGTGCCGATGACGCGCGGGCCGAAATATTCGCGCGCAAGGATGGCATAGAGCGGCATCACGCCGCCATAGGCGCTGCCGAAGATGACGGCGAGCGCATAGAACTGGCCGAGTTCGCTGACGGCGAGATAGGTGGCGAGCGCCGCCGCCTGCACCAGCAGCCCGGCGACGAGCACCGGTTTCACCCCGAGCCTGTCGGCGAGGCTGCCATAAAGAAGCCGTCCGCCAAGGCCCGCAAGTCCTTCCACGCTATAGATGCTGACGGCCGCCATCGGCGCCACGCCGCAAATGGTGGCGTAGCTTACCATATGGAAAATCGGGCCGGAATGCGCCGCGCAGCAGGCGAAGAAGGTGCCGCCGAGAACGATGAACTGCGGCGAGCGGAAGATCTTGCCAAGCGCTGGCCGTTCGCCGTCCGCCAGCATGGACGCCCCGGCTTCGCCGGCTGTTACGGGTGCGCGGCGGACGAGGAGCGCTGCAGGTATCAGAAGCATCCATGCGCCGACGCCGATGATCAGCATCGCAGTACGCCAGTCATAGGCCGAGATCAGCGCACGGGCGAGCGGCGAGATCGTCATGGGTGCGACGCCCATTCCGGCCGAGACGAGCGAAACAGCGAGCCCGCGGTTCTCGTCGAACCATGCGGTCGTCGCCGCGATCATCGGCGCGAAGAAGGCGCTGGCGGAAAGTCCGACGACGATGCCATAGGTCAGCTGGAACTGGATGAGCGATCCGGCGCGGCTGGCAAGAACGAGCGCAAGCCCGAGCAGCGCTGCGCCGATCAGCACGACGATGCGGGGGCCGAAGCGATCGCTGATCGCTCCCCACATGAAGCCGCCAATGCCCATGACGACGAAATTGAGTGTCATGGCGCTGGCGATACCGGTGTGCGACCAGCCGGTTTCGGTGGCGATCGGTACCTGGAAAATGGCAAGAGAGAACATCGCGCCGAGCGCAACGCACGTCATCAGGGCGCCCGCGGCGACGATGACCCAACGGTAGGAACTGCTCATATCCACCTCACTCCTCAGGGATACGTTTGATCAGGGCGCCTGGTGTCCTCCATACGCCCGCAACCTAAAGACGTTCGAGCTGCGGTCATTTCGACAGTGTCACGAAATTATTCTGCCGGGCAGGCAATTTAACCTCGGCTCGTGATTGCCTGCCGAGTGCAAAATCCTCTTCCTTTTCCCGGCAAAAGCGCCTATGAACCGGCGCGATGAACAAAGTCCGGCTGCCGAGCGCGATGCGAATTATCGGCCCGGCCTTCCGCGCGCGCTAAGCGACCGGAAGGTCCGGGTTTTTGGCGCTTGGGTGAACGAGCGCTTCCGTCACCAGACATTTAGAAGCCGTTGCGCCTAAAAGGCGCTCAGAAACGATTGCTGAACATGACCGATACAGCCGAAAAGATCGACTACTCGAAGACCCTCTATCTGCCCGAGACTGACTTCCCGATGCGCGCCGGCCTGCCGCAGAAGGAGCCGGAAACCGTTGCCCGCTGGCAGGAGATGGGCCTTTACAAGAAACTGCGCGCCTCCGCCGCCGGCCGGGAGAAGTTCGTCCTCCACGACGGCCCGCCCTATGCCAACGGCAACATCCACATCGGCCACGCGCTGAACAAGATCCTCAAGGACGTCATCAACCGCTCGTTCCAGATGCGTGGCCGTGATGCCAACTACGTCCCCGGCTGGGACTGCCACGGTCTTCCGATCGAATGGAAGATCGAGGAGAAGTACCGCGAGAAGGGCAAGAACAAGGACGAGGTTCCGGTCAACGAATTCCGTCAGGAGTGCCGCGAATTCGCCGCCGGCTGGATCAAGATCCAGTCCGAGGAGTTCAAGCGCCTCGGCATCGAGGGCGACTTCGACAATCCCTACACGACGATGAATTTCCATGCCGAGGCCCGCATTGCCGGCGAGCTCCTCAAGATCGCGACGAGCGGTCAGCTCTACCGGGGCTCCAAGCCGATCATGTGGTCGGTGGTCGAGCGCACCGCGCTTGCGGAAGCCGAAGTCGAATATGCCGATGTCGAAAGCGATATGATCTGGGTGAAGTTTCCGGTCGTGGAAGGCCCGGAATCTCTTGCAGGCGCCTTTGTGGTCATCTGGACGACGACGCCATGGACGATCCCGGGCAACCGCGCGATCGCCTATTCCTCGCGCTATGGCTACGGCCTCTACGAGGTTGCATCGGCGGAGAATGATTTCGGTCCGCAACCCGGCGAGAAGCTGATCTTTGCCAAGCGTCTGGCAGAGGAATCTGCCGCGAAGGCGAAGGTGACGTTTAAACATGTTCGCGACGTGGAAGCGGCGGAACTTGCCGCCATCACCTGCGCCCATCCGCTGCACGGCCTCGGCGGCGGCTACCATTTCCAGGTGCCGCTGCTCGATGGCGATCATGTGACCGATGATGCCGGCACCGGTTTCGTCCATACAGCGCCTAGCCATGGCCGCGAAGACTTCGACGCCTGGATGGACAACGCCCGGGCGCTCGAAGCGCGCGGCATCTCCTCGACGATCCCGTTCCCTGTGGATGACGCAGGATTCTTTACCCTTGACGCTCCCGGCTTCGGTCCGGACGCCGAGGGTGGGGCGGCACGCGTCATCGATGACAAGGGCAAGAAGGGTGACGCCAATGAACGGGTCATCAAGGCGCTGATCGCCCGCCATGCGCTGTTTGCGCGCGGTCGCCTGAAGCATTCCTATCCGCACTCCTGGCGGTCGAAGAAGCCGGTCATCTTCCGCAACACGCCGCAGTGGTTCGTCTATATGGACAAGGAACTCGGCGACGGCACCACGCTGCGCTCGCGCGCGCTGAGCGCCATCGACGCAACCCGCTTCGTGCCCGGCGCCGGCCAGAACCGCCTGCGCGCGATGATCGAACAGCGTCCGGATTGGGTCCTGTCGCGCCAGCGTGCCTGGGGCGTGCCGATCTGCCTCTTCGTCGATGAGGAGGGCGGCATCCTGCAGGACGAGGCGGTGAACGCCCGCATCCTCGAAGCCTTCGAGAAGGAAGGCGCCGATGCCTGGTTCGCCGAAGGCGCTCGCGAGCGCTTCCTTGGCGCGAAGGCCAACGAGCCCTGGACGCAGGTCATGGATATCCTCGACGTCTGGTTCGATTCTGGCTCCACGCACACCTTCACGCTCGAGGATCGCCCGGACCTCAAGTGGCCGGCCGACGTCTATCTCGAAGGCTCGGATCAGCATCGTGGCTGGTTCCATTCCTCGCTTCTGGAAAGCTGCGCCACCCGCGGCCGCGCGCCCTACGACGCCGTTGTCACCCATGGGTTCACCATGGATGAGAAGGGCGAGAAGATGTCGAAGTCCAAGGGCAACACCGTCACCCCGCAGGAAGTCATGAAAGACGCCGGCGCCGACATCCTGCGGCTCTGGGTCATGACCACCGACTACTGGGAAGACCAGCGTCTCGGCAAGGCGATCATCCAGACGAACATCGACGCCTATCGCAAGCTGCGCAACACGATCCGCTGGATGCTCGGCACACTGGCGCACGACAAGGGCGAGGTCATCGCGCTTGGCGATCTGCCGGAGCTTGAGCAGCTCATGCTCCATCGTCTGGTAGAACTCGATCAGCTTGTGCGCGAAGCCTACGACGCCTTCGAGTTCAAGAAGATCGCCCGCGCGCTCATCGACTTTGCCAATGTCGAGCTCTCGGCCTTCTATTTCGACGTCCGCAAGGATGCGCTTTACTGTGATGCGCCGTCCAGCCTGCGCCGCCGTGCAAGCCTGCATGTCATCCGCACGATCTTCGATTGCATGGTGACGTGGCTTGCGCCGATGCTGCCCTTCACCACGGAGGAGGCTTGGCTTTCGCGCGATCCTTCCGCCGTGTCGGTTCATCTCGAACAATTCCCGGCAATCCCGGCCGAATGGAAGAACGAGGCGCTCGCCGAGAAGTGGAAGAAGGTCCGCGCCATCCGCTCGGTCGTCACCGGCGCTCTCGAAATCGAGCGCAAGGACAAGCGCATCGGCTCGTCGCTGGAGGCGGCCCCGGTCGTGCACGTCACGGACGGTGCGCTCCGCGCCGCGCTCGACGGGCTGGATTTCGCGGAAATCTGCATCACCTCGGATATCGCTGTTGTCGGCGGCGAAGGTCCGGCGGAGGCTTTCCGTCTGCCGGAAGTTCCCGGTGTCAGCGTCGAGCCGAAACTTGCCGAAGGCACCAAATGCGCCCGCTCCTGGCGCATCACCAAGGATGTCGGGTCCGATCCGAACCATCCGGATGTATCGGCACGCGACGCCGCTGCACTTCGCGAGCTCGGATTGTAAAGCAGAGGAAAACTACCGGATGAATTGCTATTTTGCAGTTCATCCGGTAGAAGCTGCCTGAAAATGGCCGGAATTTTACGTCAGGGGGACATTCCGGTAGGGCGATGATTGCACCGGCATGGCTGGAAAGGTTTTCATGTTAGCGACGCGTTGGTTCCATGTAGGCGCTTGCCTGACAGTTGTTGTGGCGGCGAGCTCGATGACTTCGGGCTGCACGAGCCCGACCTATGGCACCGGCACGACCGCAATGGCACAGCTCGGCGACGATCTCGGTCAGGCAGTGTCTATTGCGCCTCGCGAGCCCAAGAACAAGGGCGTAAAGTACACGCCGCGCCCGACGCTGGTCATGCCGGCACAGGCTTCCGGGGAAACGCTTGTCGAGCCGCAGCAGTCGATCGCCACTGCGGGCAATCCGCAGTGGGTCGAGTCGCCGGAAGAAACCCGTGCACGCCTCGTCAAGGAGGCGGATGACAATAGCGATAAATCCACCTACGTCTCGCCGCTTGCCAAGAATGGCGTCGAAGGCGGCCGCCCGACGACGGAAGCCCAGACCAAGGCCTATCGCGAAGCCCGTGCCCTGCAGAAGGGTGCTTATATCGATCAGCGCCGCTTCATCTCCGATCCGCCGACGGAATATCGTCAGGTCGACGACCCGGCCAAGCTTGAGGATCTCGGCGAACCCGAGACGAAGAAGGATAAGCAGCGCAAGAAGGATGCCGCTGTTGCCGGTACCGGCAAGAAATGGTGGAACTTCCTTCAGTAGCAGCCGCCTGCGGGGCGGGATCAGATATCTCGCTTTTCCTGAAAGAATTTCTTGAGAAGATCAGCCGATCGAACTTCGTTCAAACCGGAATAGACCTCCGGGGCGTGGTGGCATGTGGGCTGCGCGTAGAACCTCACGCCGTTATCGACCGCGCCGCCCTTCGGGTCTTCCGCGCCGTAGTACAGCCTGCGGATACGCGCGAAGGAAATGGCGGCGGCGCACATCGTGCAGGGTTCCAGCGACACATAGAGATCGGCGCCGGTCAGGCGCTCCTGTCCCAGCGCCTCGCAGGCCATACGAATGGCCGCAACCTCAGCATGGGCGGTCACGTCGTTGAGCTCTCGCGTCCGGTTGCCGGAGCGTCCGATCACCCTATCTTCTAAGACCACAACGGCGCCGATGGGCACTTCGCCGCGCTCGCCCGCTGCCAGCGCCTCCTCGAGTGCCATTTCCATAAACTGATTTGTCTTCACGATCCGGCAATTTCCTACTTAACCGCAGGGGCGCGACCTGATAGACAGGCCCCAAAAGGCAGGCAAACAACAAATGACATTCAAAGACAAGCCAAAACGGCCGGGTGGCAAGCCCCCCGCGCGCGATGCGCGGCCGAAAAATGAAGGCAAGCCGGCAAGGAGCGCTGCGCCGACGGCTGCAGCCACCGAGGCCGAAGGCGAGGCCAAGGCGGAACGCATCTCCAAGGTCATGGCGCGCGCAGGCGTTGCCTCGCGCCGCGACATTGAGCGCATGATCATGGAAGGCCGCGTCACGCTGAACGGCAAGATTCTCGATACGCCGGTCGTCAACGTCACGCTTGCCGACAAGATCGAGGTCGATGGCGTTCCGATCCGCGGCATCGAGCGCACCCGCCTGTGGCTCTATCACAAGCCTGCCGGCCTGGTGACCACTAACTCCGACCCGGAAGGCCGCGCGACCGTTTTCGACAAGCTTCCGGAAGAGCTGCCCCGTGTCATGTCGATCGGCCGCCTCGATATCAATACGGAAGGTTTGCTTCTGCTTACCAATGACGGCGGGCTTGCGCGCGCCCTCGAGCTGCCGACCACCGGGTGGCTGCGCCGCTACCGGGTGCGCGCCCACGGCGAGATCGATCAGGAAGCGCTCGACAAGTTGAAGGACGGCATCGCCGTCGACGGCGTGCTCTACGGCTCGATCGAGGCGACGCTCGACCGCACACAGGGTTCCAACGTCTGGATCACCATGGGTCTTCGCGAAGGCAAGAACCGCGAAATCAAGAACGTGCTCGGTGCGCTCGGCCTCGATGTGAACCGTCTCATCCGTATTTCCTACGGCCCGTTCCAGCTCGGCGATCTGCCGGAGGGCCACGTGATCGAAGTGCGCGGCCGCACGCTGCGCGATCAGCTTGGTCCGCGGCTGATCGAGGATGCCAAGGCGAATTTCGATGCCCCGATCTACAACGCGCCTGCCGTAGCCGCCGAGGAAGAAGCTGAAGCCAAGCCGGAACGGCGCGAACGTCCTCGCAAGCCGGAAGACAAGCGCGAGCGTGCGCTGAGCCGCCTCGATACGAAGCGCGACGATCGTCGGGAGGACAGGCACGAAGGTGGCCGCAGGGATGACGACCGGCCGAAGCGCCCGGCGCTCGGCAGCCGTCGCAGCGCCAATGTCTGGATGGCGCCCGGCGCCCGTCCGCTTGGCGAAAAGGCCGCGGCGAAGGCCGCCAAGAATGCCAAGACCGCCCGCAAGCGCGGCGAATTCGACGATCAGCCGAAGAGCTTTGCCCGCGGCGAGGATCGCCCGCGCCCGCAGATCAACCGTGCCCGCGACGATGAAGGCGAGTGGATCCGTTCCAGCGAAGTCCCGGCTAAGGGCAAGGATGACGGCGAAGGTTTCGGCCACAAGCGCTCGTTCGGCGACCGGCCGGCCCGCGAGGGCCGCGGCTTTGGTGACCGCCCCGCTCGTGGAGACCGCCGTGGAGATCGGCCTTTCGGCGACAAGCCTCGTGGCGACCGCAGACCGCGTGCAGAGGGTGATGAGCGCCCACGTTCGTTTGGTGATCGTCCCGCTCGCGGAGACCGCCCGGCTGGCGACCGTCCTCCGCGCGGCGATCGCCCCTTCGGCGACAGGCCTCGCGGTGATCGCAGGCCGCGCGAAGAGGGTGACGAGCGTCCCCGTTCCTTCGGCGATCGTCCGCGTGCTGCACGCAGCGCTCCCGGAGAGGGCCGCTCGGAACGTCCGCGTGGCGAACGGCCATTCGGCGACAAGCCTGCGGGCGGTAAGCCCCGCGGCAAGAGCTTCGGCGGTAAGCCGGGCGGATCGAAGAATTTCTCCGGCAAGCCCAAGGGCGATCGGCCGGGTGGTGGCGGCAGGCCTTCGGGCGGGCCGTCGCGTGGTGGACCGAAAGGAAAGGGAATGACGCGCGGTGCGGATCGTCGGCGGTGAGTTTCGCGGACGGCCGCTCGCCGTACCGAAATCGAACGACATCCGGCCGACTGCCGACCGGACGCGTGAGAGCCTGTTCAATATCCTGAACCATGCCTATCCGGAATGTCTTGACGGCACCCGGATCCTCGACCTGTTTGCCGGGACTGGCGCCGTCGGCCTCGAAGCCGTGTCGCGCGGTTGCCGCCATGCGCTCTTCGTCGAAAACAGCGTCGAGGGCAGGGGGCTTCTCTGGGAGAATATCGACGCCCTGAGCCTCCATGGCCGCACGCGCATCCTGCGGCGTGATGCCACGGACCTCGGCTCCGTCGGCAATCTCGAGCCATTCAACATGCTTTTCGCCGATCCGCCCTATGGCAAGGGATTGGGCGAAAAGGCGATGGCTGCCGCAGCCAAGGGCGGCTGGCTCGTGCCGGGTGCTATCGCCGTTCTGGAAGAGCGTTCGGATGTTGCCGTTTCCGCCGACCCTGCCTATCTCTTTCTGGAAGATCGCGTCTTCGGCGATACAAAGGTGCATTTTTTCCGCTACCAACCACAGTAGCGGCGGATCATCCGGAGTGGGATTGTGCAGCAGGCGGTTATTGAGAGTAATGACATGCCTGTCCCAAGCGCGACGCCCACTGTGGCCGTAGCCTTCGGGGGCGGCGGCGCACGCGGTCTTGCCCATATCCACGTCATTGACGCCCTCGACGAACTCGGAATCCGCCCGGTTGCGATTTCCGGTGCATCGATCGGCGCGATCATGGGCACCGGCATGGCCGCCGGCATGACGGGTGATGCGATCCGAGAGCACGCGCTGATGACCGTCGGCAACAAGACTGCCGTCGTCAGCCGCATCTGGGGTCTCCGGCCGCAGACGGTCCGGGACGCCGTTGCCAAAGGCATCCGCATCGGTCAGTTCAATCTTGAGCGTATCCTCAAAGCTTTCCTGCCTGCCGACCTGCCGGACCGTTTCGAGGATCTGCCTATTCCGATGAACGTCATCACGACCGATTATTACGGGCAGAACGAGGTCGTCATCAACGAGGGGGCGCTGTTCCCGGCGCTTGCGGCATCGTCTTCCATCCCCGCTGTCTTCATGCCCGTGCGCCTTGATGGCCGGGTGATGATCGACGGCGGCATCAGCAATCCGGTGCCTTACGAATGCCTGATGGATATCGCCGACATCGTCATCGGCGTCGATGTCGTCGGCGCTCCGGAAGGCGATGGCACGCATATTCCGAACCGCATGGAAAGCATCTTCGGATCCGGCCAGTTGATGATGCAGACCGCGATCAGCCTCAAATTGAAGCTCCAGCCGCCGCATATCTTCCTGCGCCCTTCCGTCGGCCGCACCGGCGTCATGGATTTCCTGAAGGCGCGCGAGGTGCTGGCGATGTCGGCAGGCGTGAAGGACGAATTGAAGCGTGCGCTCGAACAGGAATTCGACGCTCGCATCAGAGCCTAGTTCGCCGCCCTAAGCATCGGCGGTCGCTTCTGCGGTTCCAGCCAACGGATCGTCGTCGAGTTCCAGCGCCCGCTTGGGCTTCACCAGCGGTTCCGGCCGTACCGGCCGGAAGAAGAGCATGTCACGGCCGGCTTGCAGGCCTTCGGTGACCTGCAGCACCAGCCGCTCCTCGTCGCGCCGGCGGATATCCTCGCCGATTTCATAGGCGTCCTCCATGCTCACTCCGAGCGCCTCCAGCGTGCGGCGGCCGAACAGCAGGCCGGACTCCAGCGTTTCGCGCAGTTCGTAATCGACATTGAGGTTTCTGAGCGCAATCGAATGGATGCGGTCGTAGGAGCGCACGAAGAGCTTGGCATGCGGATATTCGGCTTGCACCAGTTCCACCACCTTATCGGTGATCTCTCGCTTTTGTGTGCAGACGATAACGATCTTGGCTCTGTCGATTCCGGCAGAGCGCAGCACGTCCTTGCGCGTGCCGTCGCCGAAATAGATGCGGAAGCCGAACGACGAGGCCTGGCGGATGCGGTCCGGGGAAAAGTCGATCACCGTCACGTCCCGCCCGCCGGCCAGCAGGATCTGTGCAGCGATCTGACCGAAACGCGAGAAGCCGACCATCAGCACATCGGCTCCTGCTCCCTCGAAGTCCTCGTCGAGTTCTTCCTGTTCGTCCCCCTTCAGCATGCGCTTCGAAAGTGCGGCGCCGAGTGGTGTCAGTGCCATTGAGAGCGTCACGATGGCAACGAGAAGCGATGCGGTGCTCGAGGGCATCAGTCCGACCGCACCCGCAGAGGTGAACAGCACGAACCCGAACTCGCCTCCCTGCGGCAACAGGAAGGCAATGCGGATGGCATCGTCGTGCGAAGACCCGGTCACCCGGCAGAGGCCATAGATGATCACCGCCTTGACGGCCATGAAGATCGGCACCGCGGCGATGATGAAGATTGCATTGTCGATCAGCACGTTCAGTTGAAGCGACAGTCCGACCGCCATGAAGAAAATGGCGAGCAGCACGCCGCGGAAGGGTTCGATGTCCGCTTCAAGCTCGTGCCGGTAGGAGGATTCGGCGAGCATGACGCCGGAGAGAAACGCACCCATCGCCATGGAAAGCCCGGCGAACTGCATCAGGCTGGCTGATCCCATAACGACGAAGAGGGCGGCCACGATCATCGCCTCGCGTGCGCCGGTCCTTGCGATCACCTGAAAGAGCGGTGTCAGCAGATAGCGGCCCATAATGATCATCGCGCCGACGGCGCCGACGGAGATGGCAAAGTCCAGCAACGGGGTATTGCTGCCGTTTCCACCGTCGAGAACGGTGATCAGCGCTAGCAGCGGTACGATCGCCAGGTCCTGAAGAAGCAGCATCGAGAAGGAGCGCTGTCCGTACCTCGTGTTCACCTCGCCCCGCTCGTCGAGAATCTGTATGGCAAAGGCGGTGGAGGAAAGCGCAAGCCCGAAACCCGCGATGATACTTCCCCGCCAGTCGAGCACGCCGGAAAGATAGGCAAGCGCCATCAAAGCTAGTCCGGTCAGCACGACCTGCGCGGTGCCGAGCCCGAAGATGTCACGGCGCATCTGCCAAAGTCGCGACGGTTTCAGCTCAAGGCCGATGATGAAGAGCAGGAAGACCACGCCCAGTTCGGCAACGCCCAGAACCTGCTCGCTATCGGCGATGCCGTGAAGGATCGGGCCGATCACCACCCCTGCGGCAAGATAGCCGAGCACGGTTCCAAGCCCGAGCTTCTTAAAAATCGGAGCTGCGACGACCGCTCCGCCGAGCAGCAGGATCGTTTCGGAAAAGAGGGCATTGGGAGCGGACATGCTGTGAAGTTCTTTCAATGATAGGGTGGGCTGCAAGCTGCGCGAAAAAGAATCGGCAGCGGCGGCCTTGATGCTTCCGGAAGTGCACAATAAATGGAAGCCCAAGGAAAGGCCAAATCATGTCCTCAGAAATAGCTTCCTCGACACTTCTTTCCCGCGCAAGCCAGTTGATCGATCTCGCCAGGAAGGCCGGCGCCGATGCCGCCGATGCGGTTGTCGTGCGTTCTCGCTCGCAGTCCGTCAGCGTCCGCCTGGGCAAGGTCGAAGGCACGGAATCGTCTGAGAGCGACGATTTTTCGCTGCGGGTGTTCGTCAGCAAGAAGGTTGCCAGCGTTTCCGCCAATCCCGGCTTCGATCTACAGGCGCTCGCCGAACGCGCCGTCGCAATGGCGAAGGTTTCGCCCGAAGATCCGTTCGCCTGCCTTGCGGACGAGGACAGGCTTGCGAAGTCCTATCCCGACCTCGAGCTTTTCGACCAGACGGAGGTTTCCTCCGACATGTTGCGCGAGGCCGCCCTTGCGACGGAGGCCGCGGCGCTTGAGGTCAAGGGCGTCACCAATTCCTCCGGCGGCGGGGCTTCGGCCGGTTATGGAGGCCTGGTTCTCGTCACGTCGCACGGCTTCGAGGGAAGCTACATGGGCTCGCGCTTCGGCCGTTCGGTCAGCGTCATTGCCGGCGAAGGCACCGGCATGGAGCGCGACTACGACTACGACAGCCGCCTCTATTATGCCGAACTCGACGAGGCTGCCGAAATCGGCCGCCGTGCCGGCGAGCGTGCGGTCAAGCGTGTCAATCCGCGCCAGGTCGATACCGGCAAGGACGTCACGGTCGTCTTCGATCCGCGCATCGCCCGGGGCTTTGTCGGCCATATCGCCGGCGCGATCAATGGGGCGGCGGTCGCGCGCAAGTCCAGCTTCCTGCGCGACAAGATGGGCCAGCAGGTCTTGAAATCCGGCCTTTCGATTACGGACGACCCCTTGATCGTTCGCGGCCCGTCGTCGCGTCCCTTTGATGGCGAGGGCATTTCCGGCGAGAGGCTGGTCATGATCGAGGATGGTGTGCTGAAGCACTGGTT
Source organism: Rhizobium sp. SVR5-9E (assembly GCF_056755095.1). Classification (NCBI taxonomy): domain Bacteria; kingdom Pseudomonadati; phylum Pseudomonadota; class Alphaproteobacteria; order Hyphomicrobiales; family Rhizobiaceae; genus Rhizobium; species Rhizobium sp. SVR5-9E. Next base: position 31,618 of record NZ_JBNDHS010000010.1, read on the forward strand.
TCTCTCCACCGCGACAGGGCGCGAAATCGGCATGCAAACCAACGGGCGCGGGGTGCGCAGCGGCAATTCGGTAACACCCACCTCCACGAACCTCGCCCTTGAGCCTGGCGACATTTCGCCGGAAGATCTGATCCGGAGCGTCGGCAACGGCTTTTATGTGACCGAGCTTATCGGCCAGGGCGTCAACATGATCACCGGCGAATACAGCCGCGGCGCCACCGGCTTCTGGATCGAAAACGGCGAACTGACATTCCCGGTGTCCGAAGTGACGATCGCTTCGAACCTCATGGACATGTTCATGCGCATAACGCCCGCCAACGACATTGACCGCAAATACGGTGTTGCGGCCCCGACTCTCGCGATCGAGGGAATGACGCTCGCCGGGCGCTAGAATGGATTGATGCAATGAACGACGTTGGAACGCTTCGCTGGCAGAGCGATCTCGAATTGATCGCCGATGCCGCGAAACAGGCAGGCGGCGTCGCTCTGAATTTCTTCAACAAGTCGCCGGAAGTCTGGTGGAAGAACGAAGGCCGCTCTCCGGTGAGCGCCGCGGATTTCGCCGCGAACGAACGGCTTGAATCGATCCTGCGCGCCGCCCGGCCGAATTACGGCTGGCTTTCCGAAGAAACGGAAGATAGCGCCGCCCGTCTTTCGACAGAGACGCTTTTCATCATCGATCCGATCGACGGCACGCGCGCCTTCCTCGGCGGCCAGACCTTGTGGTGTGTCAGCGTCGCCGTGGTCCATCGCGGCAGGCCCGTCGCGGGAGTGCTCTACGCTCCCGCACTCGAGGAGCTTTTCGAGGCCGTCGAAGGCGGCATTGCGATGAAGAATGGCGAGCGCATCGCCGCATCGGCCAAGGGGCCGGAAACCGTCAGCCGTTTTGCGATAGGCGAGGATGTGCTGAAATCGTTTCCTGGTCATCTTCAGGAGAAAATCGAGCGGGTAAAGCATGTGCCGTCGCTCGCCTATCGCCTCGCGATGGTTGCCGACGGCCGCCTCGAAGGCACCTTCGTCAAGCGCAATTCGCATGATTGGGATCTGGCGGCGGCCGACCTTATCCTGGAGCGCGCCGGAGGCCGGCTCACCGACCTCGAGGGACGCGCGGTTCTCTACAATCGCCCGCAGGTCAGTCACGCCGAGCTTTGCGGCGCTGCCGCGCCCCGCGTTGCGGAGTTCCTCGAAGGGCTTGCGCTGAGACGAAGCAGTTGACGTTTGCGTCAAAATCCCGCAGATGAAGGCGCGGGGGATAGAAGCGAAAGAGAAGAAAAATGACGGAATCCGGCGGCAAAAAGCAGCTCTTGCATCTCGTATTTGGCGGCGAACTGGAAAGCCTGGCAGATGTCCAGTTTCGCGATCTGAAGGATCTCGATATCGTCGGCATCTTTCCGGACTACGCCTCCGCGCTGACGGCCTGGAAAGGTAAGGCGCAATCGACGGTCGACAACGCGCATATGCGTTATTTCATCGTCCATATGCATCGCTTGCTCGATCCCGAGAATATGAGCGGAAAAGCCTGATTAGGCGTTTATGCACCGGCATTTGCTCAAGCGGCGGTGCCGGCTTGCAGCAGCCCATACTCGCCGCCGTCGATTGACGCATTCTGAACAAATTACTCGGTCATTCCGGCCGCAACAATGATTGGGGAATGGGTTTGATGAGGATCACTGCTGATCGGAGGCATTCTAGATGAGCTCGCCGAGCGCGCGGTTCGCGCTGGGCCTCTATCGGACGGCGGGGACCATCGCTTCCCCACTCGTCAGTGCCTATCTCGCCTACCGGACCGCAAAGGGCAAGGAAGAGCGCGCCCGCCGCATGGAGCGCTTCGGTTATGCGAGCGCCAACCGGCCGCAGGGTCCGCTTGTCTGGATCCACGCCGCGAGCGTCGGTGAGACCAACGCCATCATTCCCCTCATCCGCGAGATCCGCCGCCGCGACATTCATGTTATCCTGACGACCGGAACGATCACTTCCGCAAAGCTTGCCGCCGAGCGCGTCGGCAATGAAGCGATCCACCAATATGTGCCGCTCGACCTGAAGCCTGCGGTCGGCCGCTTCCTCGAATACTGGCAGCCGGATTGCGCCATCATTGCGGAGTCGGAGATCTGGCCGGCGACGATCATGGAACTCGGCCGCCGGCGCATTCCGCAGATTCTCGTCAATGCCCGCATGTCCGACCGTTCGTTCGCGCGCTGGCAGCGGCGTCTCGCGATCGCCGAAGCTCTGTTCGAAAATCTCGCACTTGTCATCGCTCAGTCGGATGTTGATGCGGAGCGCTTCCGTGATCTCGGCGCAAGGCATGTGACCACCTCCGGCAACCTGAAGGTCGATACGGACGCGCCGCCTTATGACGCATCGACCTTGGCCCGCTATAAGAAGCAGATCGGGGGGCGCAAGACATGGGCCGCGATCTCGACCTTCGACGGCGAGGAGAATGCCGCGGCGATCGTTCATCGCACGCTCAAGGATCGCAACGGACAGCTGACCATCATCGTGCCGCGGCATCCCGAGCGCTCGGATGAGATCGAAGCAGAGCTCGTCAAGCTTGGGCTCAAGGTTGCCCGCCGCACACGCAACGACGTGCTGTCGCCGGACACCGATATCTTCCTCGGCGATACGATTGGCGAGATGGGCCTTTACTTGCGATTGACGGAAGTCGCCTTCGTCGGCCGTTCCCTGTTTGCGGAGGGCGGCCAAAATCCGCTCGAACCTGCCATGCTCGGCTGCGCCGTGCTTTCCGGCAGCAATGTCCAGAATTTCCGCGAGGCCTATCAGAAGCTCGCCCGGCGCGGCAGCGCGCGCATGGTGCGCGATACCGAGATGCTGGCCAAGGGGGTCCACTATCTTCTTATCAACGACGAGGCGCGGCGCAAAATGATCGACGCCGGCATTGGCGCTGTGCAAGAAATGCGCGGCGCATTGACGGCTACGGTGAAGTCTCTCGAGCCCTACATCAATCCGCTGACCGTAAAGGCAAGACTGCTGCCGAAAATGATGGCAGAGGGCTGATTCAAAGATGGTGGCTAGAAGCATCAAGGGCATTCTCTTCGACAAGGACGGCACCCTGCTGGACTATGATGAGAGCTGGCTGCCGGTGAACCGCGAGCTGGCGCGCATCGCTTCCCAAGGAGATGCCGTTCTTGCCGATCAGCTGCTCGCCGCCTGCGGCATGGACCCGTTGACCGGCCACATCGTGCCCGACAGCCTGCTTGCGGCTGGCAATACCCGGCAGATCGCCGAAGGATTGGTCGCTGCCGGATCCAAGGTCGAGGTCGTGGAACTGGCGATCAAGCTCGACGAGCTTTTTTCCAATGCCGCGGAATTCAGCGTTCCTGTGACGGATCTGGCCGCTTTCTTCGGCCGCCTGCATGGCCGTGGCTTCAAACTGGGCATCGCTTCCAGCGACAACGAACGCTCTATCCGCCTGATGGCCCAGCGTTTCGGCTTTGCCGAGTTTGTGGACTACATCGCCGGCTATGACAGCGGTTTCGGCAGCAAGCCGGAAGCCGGGATGGTTCTTGGCTTCTGCAAGGCGACCGGGCTGAAGCCGGCGGAAGTGGCGGTCGTCGGCGACAACAATCACGATCTGCACATGGGCCACAATGCGGAGGCGGGCCTCAAGGTCGCTGTTCTGACGGGCACCGGTTCGCGGGAATCGCTCGCGGCTGCGTCCGATTATTGCCTCAACGACATCACCGAACTTGAGGATTTGCTGCACGACCTCCAGCCAGCGTGATTGGCTGCAGGCATAGCCGGTCGATTATGTCGCGACCGCACCTCCGTAGCTCCCTCACTCCACCGACGAGCACAGGAATGAGGGTGCGGGAAGCAAAAGCTTGCTTTTTCTTCAGTTTTGCCCTTTGTTTCCCCGCAGTCGATGAGTAACCGGGTGCTGGGGGCACCGGAAGAGCGCAAGGCGGCACCTATGGTATCCGAAGCGCCGCCGTTCTGGTGGACGAAAGCCGATTGGCGGGCGTGGACGCTCTCGCCCTTTTCCTTCCTTTACGGACGCATCGCCGGCTACCGGATGAAGCATGCGCACCGCGCCTCCGTTCCCGTACCGGTCATCTGCGTCGGCAACTTCACCGTCGGCGGCGCCGGAAAGACGCCGACAGCGCTGGCGATCGCCCGCGCGGCTAAAGCAAAGGGCCTGAAGCCCGGCTTCCTGAGCCGTGGTTACGGAGGCTCTCTGGACGTTACAGTGGTTGTCGAACCCGCTCATCATCGCGCGGTTGCCGTCGGCGACGAGCCGCTGCTGCTTGCCCGCGAGGCGCTGACGGTCGTTTCCCGCCGCCGGGTCGAGGGCGCAGAGCGGCTGGTCAAGGAGGGCGCCGACCTCATCATCATGGATGACGGCTTCCAGAGCGCGAAGCTCGCAATCGACTACGCCTTGCTGGTTATCGATGCCGTGCGCGGCCTGGGCAACGCACATACGGTGCCGGGCGGGCCGGTACGCGCGCCGATCGCGGTGCAGATGCGCTACGTCAGCGCTCTCTTAAAAGTAGGAAAGGGCAATGCCGCGGACGCGGTCGTCCGCATGGCTGCCCGTGCCGCAAAACCCTATTTCACCGCATCGCTGAAAGTCTACGGCGAGAACGATCTCGCCGGCCGGAAGGTGCTGGCTTTCGCAGGCATCGCCGATCCCGGCAAATTCTTCCGGACGGTGGAATCGCTTGGCGCCGAGATCGCAGTCAGCAGGTCCTTCGGTGACCACGAGCACCTGACCGACGACGAGATGGTGGATCTGCTGTCAACCGCCGAACGGGAAAACCTGTCGATCGTCACCACATCGAAGGACTTCGTGCGGCTCGCGGGCCATCATGGCAGGGCCGAAGAACTCGCCGCCAAATGCCGCGTCATCGAAGTCGAAATGGCTTTCGAGGATCATCAGGCGCCCGGTCTTATCGTCGATCGTGCGATAGATGCCTGCCGGCAGCGGCGGCTGAGGGAAAAACGCAAGTAATATCAGCGCTTCTGGTTCGGCAGCACGCCCGCGCGTTTGTCCGCCTCGAAGGACGAGACCACGTCGGCATAAGGTTCCTGCCGGGCAACGCTCCAGTAGCGCAGTTCGTCGAGCGGGATATGTTTGCCGGTCATGGCGCAGACGACGTAGGAGCCCGGCGACAGGATCTGGAAATCTGCGTCGAGATAGCGGATCTTCGCTTCGCGGTTTCCATTTGCTTCAAACAAGTTCATCCTGCTCCGTTCCCGGTTGCCTTCTCCTGCCAATATCGCGGCGAAAGCACGATTGCCAGTATTTTCAGCTGCGTCCGAACAGGCGCTCGATATCCGACAGCTTCAGTTCGATATAGGTCGGCCGTCCGTGATTGCACTGGCCGGAACCCGGCGTCACTTCCATTTGCCGGAGCAGCGCATTCATTTCCTCCGGGCGAAGCCTGCGGCCGGAGCGCACCGAGCCGTGGCAGGCCATGGTCGCAGCGACGTATTCGAGCTTGGCCGCGAGACCCGAGGCCGTATCCCACTCTGCGATCTCGTCGGCAAGCTGGCGGATCAGGCCTTGCGCATCCACCTCGCCGAGCATTGCCGGCGTTTCGCGTACGGCAATCGCGCCCGGCCCGAAGCGCTCGATCGCAAGACCGAGCTCGCCAAGCCCCTCGGCATGCACCATCAGCCGGTCGCAATCTTCTTCCGGCAGGTCGACGATTTCCGGAATCAGCAGAACCTGAGACGCCAGCCGGTTCGAATGCAGCGCCTTGCGCATTGCCTCGAAGACCAGCCGCTCATGCGCGGCATGCTGGTCGACGATGACAAGTCCGTCATTTGTCTGCGCGACGATGTAGTTTTCGTGGATCTGCGCCCGCGCCGCGCCGAGTGGATAGTGCGGTTGCGGTTCTTCGCGAGGCGCGGTCTGCTGCAATGTCCGAGCCTGCGGTTCGGTGCGCGCGGCCGGCATGCTCAGCCCGTCGAAAGAACTCTGCGGCCTCTCGCCAAAACTGCCGTTTGTCGTCTGATAGGGGCGGGACGGGGAGGTTTCGGCCGACCATGCCGCTTGCGGCGGTCGCTGGTAGTTCGGCTGGAAGCCTGGCCTGAAGGCGCGCAGCATGCCGTCGGCGCCTGTCGTTGCCGCCCGGCTTCCGTCGCGCGCCAGTGCCTCGCGAACCGCGCCGATGATCAGCCCGCGCACGAGACCGGGATCGCGGAAGCGGACGTCCGATTTGGCCGGATGCACGTTGACATCAACTAGAGCCGGATCGAGCGACAGCGACAGCACGGCTACCGGATAGCGTCCGGCCGGGATCGTTTCTGCATAGGCGCCGCGGATCGCCGAGAGGATCAGCTTGTCCTGCACCGGGCGGCCGTTGACGAAGGCATACTGATGCGCCGAGTTGCCGCGGTTGAAAGTCGGCACGCCGGCAAAACCGGTGAGTGCGATACCTTCGCGCTCTGCATCGAGCTCAATCGCGTTGTCGCGGAATTCCTTGCCGAGCACCTGCGCCATCCGGGCCAGGTGGTCGTCTCCGGTCGCGGGAAACTCGAGCGTGCTGCGGTCGGTGCCGGACAGCACAAAGCGCGTGCGTGGAAAAGCGATGGCCATCCGTTTGACGACTTCCGTGATGGCCGCCGCCTCGGCCTTTTCCGTCTTCAGGAACTTCAAGCGGGCAGGCGTTGCGAAAAAGAGGTCGCGCACTTCGACGATCGTGCCCGGATTGCCTGCGGAGGGCCTGAGATGCAGCACCTTGCCACCAGCGACTGCAATTTCGCTCCCGACGCCGCCATCCTTCCGGCGGCTGGAAATGCTGAGCTTCGCTACGGATCCGATGGAAGGCAGAGCCTCGCCGCGAAAGCCAAGGGTGCGAATGTCATCGAGCGTTGTCGAAATCTTCGAGGTGCAGTGCCGCCGCACTGCAAGTTCCAGATCGGCGGCATCCATGCCGACGCCGTTGTCGCTGACACGCAGCAAGCCCTTGCCGCCCCCGGAGGTGGCGATCTCGATGCGGGTTGCACCGGCATCCAGCGCATTCTCGATCAGTTCTTTCGCCGCGCTGGCCGGACGTTCGATGACTTCGCCGGCGGCGATCTGGTTGATGAGCGTTTCGGAGAGCTGTCTGATGGCCATATCTCATTTTCGCGGATTCGCATGTCCGAGGGAAGGCTAAAAAGCTCCGTCCAGAGGAGTGTTCAGCTTCCCTGAATTGTACTGCTTAATGTTAAGCTGCCGTTAGGGGAAAGCTGGCATTTTGGGCGCATACAACCAATGAGCGCTGTGAAATCGGATCGATGTGGGACGTGAAGGAATGAGTGCCGGCTTCGAAAAGGCGGACGCATCATCCATAAGCGATGAAATGCTGCCTGAAACTGACCTGCAGCCTGCGCTCTTTGAAGCCATTGCGGATGGCCTCTCGGCCGCTCTCATCATCTACGATAAGAACGATCAGATAATTTTCGCGAGCCGGCAGGTGCTCGATTTTTTCCCGATCTCGCCGGTCGTCCTGAAGCCCGGGACCCGGCTACGGGATTTTCTCGGTGCGGTCTACGACACTGGCCTTCACCAGCAATATGCAGCTAAGCAACCGGGCGGTTCGCTTGGCCGCGAGGATTGGCTTTCGCAGAGGATTGCCTCCCACTGGCGCGAGCGGTACGAGATGATCGAGCGCCACGGCATCGACCGCTGGGTCCGGTTGGTCAAGCGCCGTCTGCCGAGCGGCTATTGCGTTTCCGTCATCTCGAATATTTCCGAGGAGAGGAAACGCGAGGAGCAGTGGCGTTCCGACCTCGAACGCGTGCAGCTCACCGAGGATATCCTCGACAACCTGCCGTTCCCGCTCTTCGTCAAGGACCGCAATCTCACTTACGTCGCCGCCAACATCGCCTTCTGCGAGAAATATCAGACGACCGTCGACCAGGTGCTGGGCCACAAGAGCAGTGATCTCTTCTCCCCCGAAGTCGCTCAGCGCTTCGAAGAGAGTGATCGGCATGTTCTGGAAACGGGCGAGATGTCCGTGGTGCGTCAGCGGCAGATCTCGCGCGATGGTTCGGAGCGCGACATCGTCAGCCGCAAGCACCGCATCGGTAAGCCGGGGCGCTATTTCCTTGTCTCCACGATGCAGGATCTGCCGCGCGAGGGCGCCGATCTCGACGAGTTCGACCGGGCAACTGCAATCACGACGTCGAGCCATCACTCCTATCGCCGGGCCTACGTGCCGCTTAACGGCGATACCGAGCACCGGGAGCCGGCCGCGATGGAGACGATCGTTCCGGAAAACTTTTCCGGCCGCAAGATCCTGGTCGTCACCGGCGACATCGCCGCTGAAGCGGGCGCGATCCGCACGCTTGCGAAATACGGCTTTGAAGCATGCGCGGTCAGGGGCGAGGATGAGGAGGAGCGGTTCCTCGAGATGGCAACCTCTGCCGGCCTTACGCTGGATCTTGTGATCATCGACAATCAAATGGGCATGCGCTGCCTGGAGCTCGCCGGGCACTATGGCATTCCGGTTCTGGTCATGGATGGGTTCCAGCTTGCCAACGAGTTGACGTTCCAGATCGCCCGGCACTTCAACCGCAACAAGCAGACGCCCACAACCGAAGGCGAAGCCGACTGGGAGATCACGACGTCCTCGGAGGCGGACTTTCTCCAGGTGCTCGTGGCGGAAGACAACGACATCAACCAGATCGTCTTTTCCCAAATCCTCGAGGGACTGGGTTATCGCTATATGATCGCGGCCAGCGGCGACGATGCTGTGCGTCTCTGGACGGAGCACAAGCCGCAGATCGTGCTGATGGACATTTCGCTGCCGGGACTGAATGGTTTCGAGGCGGCGCGCATGATCCGTGAGATGGAAGAAGACCAGCCGCAACATACGCCGATCATCGGTGTGTTGACCCAGGCATTTGAGCGGGATCGCGCCGAATGCACGAAGGCGGGAATGGATGATGTCATCATGAAGCCCGTCAGTCCGGACATGCTGGAAACGATCTTCCAGAAGTATCTTGCCGCCGAGCCGCTCCGGGCACGCATTTAGTAGGTTCTGACCCTAAGCGATACCATTGGCCGCCTACACGCGAATGCGCTGAGGGCGCCGCGTACTATCGGTTTGTTAAGACTTGCTCGCCATTCTTCCGAGTGCGAATGACGACAGCTTAGGTTGAACGATGAAGCCGGCGGATATACCCTTCTTGCCTGTGAGCCAGAACGAGCTTCAGGCTATGGCATATACCGATCCGCTTACCGGCCTCGGTAACCGCCACCGCATGCGCGACAGCGTCCGCCAGATTTCCACGGAGCGCGCAAGCGATCCGGCTCCTTTCACCATCGGTATTGCTAACCTCGATTCCTTCAAGCCGATCAACGATCTCTTCGGTTCCGCGGCCGGCGACGAGATCCTTTGCCAGGTTGCCCTTCGCCTGAAGGCATGCATTCCGGATGGAGCCCTGGTCACCCGCCATGATGGCGACGAATTTGCCTTCGTGCTGCCGCTGATCTTCGAGCGCGCGAGTGCCGAAAAGTTCGGGCAGATGATCCGCGAAGTGCTGTCGGCGCCCTACGATCTCGGCGATCGCAATGTTCGCCTTTCCGCGTCCTTCGGGTTTGCCATCTATCCGTTTGCCGGTGAGGAATTCGACGAACTTTTAAAAAGCGCTGAAACCGCTCTCTATCGCTCCAAGCGCCGCGGGCGCAGCCAGATCACCGTCTATTCGCGCGAGATCGCACAGGAGATGAAGCGCGCCACGCAGCTGGAGCAGGCGCTTCGAAATGCCATCATTTCGGACGCCATCGATGTGCATTTTCAGCCGATCGTCTCGCTGTCGAATAATCAGGTGATCGGCTTTGAGGCCCTGGCGCGCTGGAACGATCCGGATCTCGGCTTCGTTTCGCCGGGTGTCTTCGTACCGCTTGCCGAGGAGCGCGGTTTCATCGACGCACTGTCGGAAACCTTGCTTAGAAAGGCAGCCGAGGCGGCGCTCTCATGGCCGCGCGAGCTGTTCTTGTCCTTCAATCTTTCCTCCGCGCAGCTGATGGACCCGGGCACGAGCACCAACGTGCTCTCCATCCTCGGCCGCGTCGGCTTTGACCCGCACCGGCTGGAGCTCGAAATCACCGAAACCGCCGTCATGAGTTCCGCCGATACGGCCCACCGCATCCTTTCCGATCTGCGCCAGGCGGGCGTGCGCATCTCGCTCGACGATTTCGGGACCGGCCAATCCAGTCTCGGCCGCCTGCGTGATTTCATCTTCGACAAGGTGAAGATCGACCGTGCCTTCGTCTCGCGCATCAATTCCGACCGTGCCTCCGAGCACATCGTCAAGGCGATCCTGACGATGTGCGAAGGTCTCGATCTCGAAGTCGTTGCCGAAGGCATCGAGGACTATTCGGAAGCCGCGAAGCTGCGGTCGCTGGGGTGCGGCATGGGACAGGGCTACCACTTCGGCAAGCCTGCCGACGGCATTGCGACGCTGCGCTTCCTCCACGAGAACTATTACGACACAGCCGCGATCGACCGTCTGCCGGCCTGAGTTTGAGGCAGGCCGCATCGAGGCCAGTCCGCGCCGCCATCAGGCATCGCAATTCCTCCAGTCCTGCGTCATGATCGCCCTGGCGGAAGATTCATGCCGCGTGCCGGCGCGGAAAAGCGAGTGTCGATGACGTCATCCAAAGATCCCCTCCTGCAACCCTTCCAGCTCAAGCATCTGACGCTGAAGAACCGCATCATGTCCACCGCGCACGAGCCGGCCTATTCCGAAAACGGCATGCCGACTGACCGCTACCGGCTTTATCATCGCGAAAAGGCGAAGGGTGGCATCGCACTGACGATGACTGCCGGCTCGGCTGTCGTCTCGGCGGATTCGCCGCCCGCCTTCGGTAACCTGCATGCCGACCGCGACGAGATCGTGCCGTGGCTAAGAAAGCTCACGGACGACTGTCACGAATATGGCGCGGCGGTGATGATCCAGCTTACCCATCTCGGCCGCCGCACCGGCTGGAACCGGGGCGATTGGCTGCCGGTGCTGGCGCCGTCTCCCATCCGCGAGCCCGCCCACCGCGCGTTTCCGAAGGAAGCGGAGGAATGGGACATCGAGCGCATCGTCGCCGACTATGTATCGGCCTCCGAGCGCATGCAGGCTGCGGGACTGGATGGCATCGAATTCGAAGCCTATGGGCACCTGATGGACGGTTTCTGGTCGCCTGCGACCAACCATAGGGAAGACGAGTTCGGCGGATCGCTGGAAAACCGCATGCGCTTCTCGCTGATGGTCACCGAAGCGGTCAGAAAGGCTGTGGGGCCGGACTTCATCGTCGGCATCCGCATGGCTGCGGACGAGGACTGGGAGAAAGGCTTTTCGCGCGAAGAAGGTATCGAAATCGCCAAGCGCCTCGTGGCTTCCGGCACGGTCGATTTCCTGAACATCATTCGGGGCCATATCGATCACGATGCGGCGCTGAACAACGTCATCCCGATCCAGGGAATGCCTGCGTCGCCGCATCTGGATTTCGCAGGCGAGGTGAGGGCGGCGACGCACTTTCCCGTCTTCCACGCCGCGCGAATAGCGGACATCGCGACCGCAAGGCATGCGATTGCCGAGGGCAAGCTCGATATGGTGGGCATGACGCGTGCCCACATCGCCGATCCGCATATCGCCAGAAAGGTAATGGCCGGAGAGGAGGCCCGCATCCGCCCGTGTGTCGGCGCCACCTACTGCCTGGACCGCATCTACGAAGGCGGCGAGGCGCTCTGCATTCACAATGCCGCCACCGGTCGCGAGGCCGAAATGCCACACGAGATCGAGAAGGCGGACGTCCTGCGAAAGGCCGCCGTCGTCGGAGCGGGACCGGCGGGTCTCGAGGCGGCAAGGGTGCTCGCCGAACGCGGCCATCATGTTGAAGTCCTGGAGGCGACGGGCAAGGCAGGTGGTCAGATCAACTTGCTGACCCGCAATCCGCGCCGGAAGGAGATGGTCGGGATTGTCGATTGGCGGCTCGCCGAGCTTGAGCGCCTCGGCGTCGCAATCCACTATGACGTCTATGCCGGCGCCGAGGAGGTCCTCGCATTTCAGCCCGATCTGGTGGTCGTGGCAACGGGCGGTATCCCGCAGTCGCCGGAACTCGATGCGGGAGATGATCTGGTCACCTCGTCCTGGGATATTCTTGCGGGGGCAATCAAGCCGGAGGGCTCCGTCCTGCTCTTTGACGACAACGGCGGCCATCCGGGCATGTCGGCGGCCGAGGTCATCGCCAACAGCGGCGCGGAACTGGAACTCGTCTCGCCCGAGCGCTTTTTCGCTCCCGAAATGGGAGGCATGAACCATGTGCCGTATGCCAAGGCTTTCGCCGAGCGGGATGTCCGCGTGACGATCAACACCCGGCTGATGGCTGTCCGCCGCGAAGGAAACGGGCTCGTCGCCGTGCTGGGTTCAGATTATGCAGGAGACGTCGTGCGGGAGCGTCACGTCGCACAAGTCGTCGTCGAGCATGGCACCGTTGCGAATGCCGATCTCTATCTGGAACTCAAGCCGCAGTCGCGAAACCTCGGTGCCGTCGACTATGCCGCTCTCGTCGGGCGTCGATATCCGCTTGCAGTGAAAAACCCTGATGCGCAGTTCGATCTCATCAGGATCGGCGACGCGGTCTCAAGCCGCAACATTCATGCGGCGATTTACGACGCATTGCGTTTCTGTGCTCTCTTATAAGAAAGCGGCGCCCTTTCGGACGCCGCCTACGCTCTACTTAAAGCGCGAAACTAGTTCTTGGTCGAACCGGTTGCCGTTGTGTCTGTGCCCGTTGTTGCCGGAGGCTTTTCGGCTGCCTGCATCTGCAGCGTCTTGAATTCCGGAGCGGCCTTCAGCGAGTCGGCAGTTTCCGTGGTCGTCAGTTTCATACTGCCGTCCTGCGGGTTCTGGGCAGCGGTGATCTTTTCCATCGGCACGGCGACATCCTTCTCGCCGATACCGAGGAAGCCGCCGACGCCGATCACAGCAGCCACCAGGCCGCCATCCTTCTTCATGATCAAGTCGTCGACCTCACCAATGCTCTTGTTCTCGGCGTTATAGACCGACTGGCCAATATAGGTGTTGGCGCTGATCTGGTCCGCTCCCTGTTCCGTCAAATAGCCGCCGCCAGCCTGGGCCGTATCGGCTGACGGAGCCGGAGCCGGAGCCTTGGCTGCGTCATTCATCGGCGCGGTGGCGTCCGGCATTTTCGGTGCAGCCGGTTCGGCCGGAGCCGTCTGCGTAGCACCCGGCGCGGCGGGAGCCGGCTGGGTCTGCGAGAATGCCGCCGGTGCGAAGGCCGTGGCAAACAGGGCGCCAGCGGCAACGGTCGTCAGAAGTTTGCGTGTCATTTCGAACCTACCTTTTGTTCCTTCGAGTGGTCTTAAGCGCGGCCGCCCGTTGGCGTTTTCCGTGCCGGTTCGAAAGGACAATGACTGGGTAGGCTATTGGTTCCGCTGATAAATGCGGAAAAATTTCACCATTTAGGTGGAACTTTTAGCGACATGCGTGTGATTTTGGCCGATGCAACGTAGCCACGGCGCGTGCTCTTCCGGGCGTGTCAGAGCACGTAGATCGGGTCGAAAACACCCTTCACCGTCACTCCGAGCTCCAACAGCGCGCCAGCCTGCGGCTGCGACGACCGTGCAGACTCGTCGAGCCCTTCCCAGGCGGTCGTTACCGCCAAGCGATCCGCATTGACACCGATGAAGGCGGGGCAGGACGGCTGTGCGGCAGGCACCGTGTAACGGGCGATACGCAAGCCGTCGGGACTGTACCGGTCGACCACGCCCGCTCCCCAGCGCGCGTTCCAGATATAGCCGTCCGCATCACAGACAGAGCCGTCGAGACCGCCTGGATCCTCCATGCTGTCCACCATGACGATCGGCTCGCCTGCCGGAAGTCCCGTCTGCGGATCGACCATGACGCGCATGAGACGGCTGATGCGCGTATCGGTGTAGTAGCCGATCGCACCGTCCGGTGAAAAGCAGATCGAATTCGGGATACTGATGCCGCTGAAGATCTTGGTCACCTTGCCGCCGGCGACGTGATAGATCGCGCCTGCCTGGTTCTCCGCGCGCTTGCTCATCGTGCCGATCCACAGCGCGCCGGAGGGGTGCGTGCGGCCATCGTTCGAGCGGTTCTCCGGTTTGTCGTTTTCGAGCGCTGCATAGAAGGTCAGGTTGCCGCTGTTCGTGTCGCGGACGAAAAGTCCTTCCTCGGTCGCCAGGAGCTGGCGGTTGGCATCGATGCGCGCCATCACGCTCGCCATCATCGGCAGGGAATGCATCTTCTTCTCCCCGGTGCCGAGGTTCAGTTCGTGCAGTTCTTTGCCGAGGATATTGAACCACCAGACGGTATCAGTGCCGGGGTCGTAGGTTGGGCCTTCACCAAGTACCGAATTGGTGTTGCAAAGAACTTTGCCCTGAAATTCATACATTTCCGTCATGCCTACGCTCCTACGGCTGCGTCATAGGCGTAAATGGTGGCCTTGGCGCGCTCGGCAACCTCCGCGGCCGTCATTCCCGGCTTGTAGATGCTGGTGCCCAGGCCGAAGGCGAGGATGCCTGCCTTCGTGTAATCGCCGAAATTCTTGTCGGAAACGCCGCCGACTGCCGCGATCACCAGATCCGGCGGCAGAATGGCGCGGATGGCGGTGATCCCCGAGGGTCCGAGTACGCTGGCCGGAAAGAACTTCAGGCCGGTCGCCCCGGCGCGGGCGGCGGCGAGAGCCTCGGTCGGCGTAAAGACGCCGGGCATCGTGACCATCCCATAGCCGCGCGCGCGGATGATGACGTCGGGCTCGACATTCGGAGTGACGAGCAGCTTCCCGCCGGCGCTTTCAAGGCTGTCGACTGCTTCGACGGTCAGCACGGTCCCCGCGCCGATCAGGCATTCCGGCGGCGCCATTTTGGCGGCGATCTCGATGGACTTGAAGGCCTCGGGCGAATTCAGCGGGATTTCGATCGCGGTCAGGCCGTTTTCGATCAGCGCGCCGACGACAGCCTGGGTTTCTTCCGGCTTGATGCCGCGCAGAATGGCAATGAGCGGGCGCTTCATGGAGGGGAAGGGGATGCGGTTCATGGAAATTTCCTCAGTTCGGCCAGATGGCTTCGGCAGCGGCCGAGAGCCCGCGGCGCACGGCTGTGTCTGCATCAATGCTAGTATATTTTAAGGACAGGGACTTGAACGCCGTTTCATAAAGGCTCTGCAGCCGGCCCGAGGCGACGAGCGTCACAGGCGTGTCAGCCGGAGCATCGGACAGCGCGCCGGCGATTTCCAGGCCGATCAGCGTGCCGGAGATCTTTGCTTGGGCACCGGCTGCGGTCAGTCCGTGAAGAAGCTGGCCGGAACGGGCGGTGAAGAAAAGGTTCGTCGCCATCGCGGGCTGACGGTACGCCGTCGAGACCGCCGCTTTGAATGCGGAATTGTCGGCGGGAGCATCATCGGCGCCTGCAACGGCATGCGACAGGATCGTATGCTTGCTGATCGCGTCGAAGAGTTCGCCGGTCATGAAGGTCGAAAACCCGATCACATCCCCGTCCTGGACGTGAACCCATTTCGAATGAGTTCCGGGCACGCAGACGGCCTGCATGCCCTTGCTGCCGGGGCCGAGAGCGCCGAGCAACTGTGTCTCCTCGCCGCGGATCACGTCCGGCGCTGCCTTGTCGCGTTGTGCAAGACCCGGGAGGATACGCACATCCCGGCTTTGGCCCGGAACGGAAACCGCACCAGTGAGGATCGAGGAAAGTGAAGCCGGAACATCGATATAGCCCGCTTCGACCCAGCCCTGCTTGGCACCGACCATGCCGCAGGCGATGACCGGTACGTTCTCCGGCACCGAGAGTGCTGCAAGATGCGCGTTGAGAACATCGGCAAAGCCGGTCTTGGCCGCCGTCGTCATGCCTTCGCCGCTGCGGCGCTCGCCAAGAATGTTACCGTCTGCGCCGATCAGCCAGAGCCGGAAACTGCTCGTACCCCAATCCACCGCGACATAAGCGGGATTCGCCATCAGAAAATGCCTCCATCGACAATCATGGACTGCGCAGTCACAGCGGCCGCGCAGTCGGATGCAAGAAACAGACAAGGGCCGACGATCGCGTCGGCATGCAGGACCTTCTTGAGGCATTGCCGCTTGATGGTTTGCGCGATGCTCTCTTCGGTCAGCCAGAGCTCCATCTGCCGCTCGGTCACGATCATGCCCGGCAGGATACAGTTGACGCGGATATTGTCCGGTCCAAGCTTCCCCGCCATGCTCTTCGTGAGCCCTATGACGGCGGCCTTTGCCGCGGTGTAGGACGGAAAGTCCGGCATGTTCAACAGAAAGGCGATGGACGACATGTTGATGATCGCGCCACCGCCAGCCGCACGCATGGACGGTGCTACCGCCTGTGCGGTGAAGAAGACATGGCGAAGGTTGGTCGCCTGGTTGTTGTCCCAGTATTCCTCGGTCACCGCGTCGAAATCATGCCGGTCGTCCCAGGCAGCATTATTGATGAGAACGGTAATCGGCCCCGACTGGGCGACCACTGCATCGACCGCCTGCCGGATCGCGCCGATATCGCGAAGATCGGCCTTGAAGAAATGCACCGGGTGCTCCGTATCGCGGGAGAGCCGCATTGCAAGCTCGCGGCTTTCCTTCTCGGCGATGTCGATGAAAGAGACCTTCGCACCCTGCCGGGCAAAGCCTTCCACGATCGCAACACCGATGCCGGAGCCGCCACCTGTGACGAGTACGGTGCGATCTTTGAATTCCGGAAACTGCGCAACTATGGCCGTCACGGTTTGCCTCCCGCTGTTCCATTATTTGGAACACAATTTGACTATGTGGAATTATTCAATTAGCCTGCCGATCATGTCAAGGCCAGGGTAGGCGATAGATGGCTCGGGGAAAAGGCGCGTCTGGGGAAAGCGAAACGGGTACATTGGGCAAGGCGATGGCGCTGCTCGAACTCGTGACGCACTCCGATGGTCCCATGCGCTTTACAGATATTCTTGCACTTTCCAGCCAGCCGCGCGGCACGCTGCATCGCCAGCTCGTCCATCTTGTCGAAGAAGGGCTTCTGGAATTCGATGCCGACGGCCGCTACGTGCCGGGGTTGCGGCTTCTCGATCTTGCGTCAAGGAGCTGGGCGAGGAATGAGTTCCGGCTGATCGCCGAACCATATCTCAAGGACCTGCAGCAGATGAGCGGCGAGACCGTTCATCTCGGCGTCCTGCGCGGAACCTCGATCATCTATCTCGACAAGATCGAGGGTAGGCAATCTGTCCGCATGTACTCGCAGATCGGCAATGCGTCGCCCGTTTATTGCACCGGCGTCGGCAAGGCCGCTCTTTCGGTGTTGCCTGACGATGCGGTGGAGCCGCTTGCACGCAACCTCTCCTTCAACCGCTTCACGCCGCACACACTCCCTTCAGCCGATGCGTTGCTGCAAGAACTAAAGACGATCCGCCAAACCGGCGCCGCCTTCGATCGCGAGGAACACGAACTCGGCATTCGCTGTGTCGCGGCGGCGGTCTGGACGGTGGACGGAAGCTTCACAGGCGGTGTCTCGATTACCGGCCCGGCCTACCGGCTGACGCTTGAGCGCCTCGAAGAATGGACAACGCCCGTAAAGCAGGCAGCGCAATCGATAATGGACGCCATCCGAATCCGCCTTGGTCCGCGCGGATAAATGCATCCCATGGATGCGTATATGTAAATATTATCGTGATAGTAATGGGTTATAAGCTATATGTTGAGATTCCTTCGCGAATCACGACAATTAGAGCCTGTTAAAACCTATAGTTATGTCGGCCATTGTATTTCGACCGGTTTTCATAATTTAATGTGGGCGCCCCCAGGCTTGCAGGCACAAACGGTCTGAGACGCCATAGCGCCCTTGAGAAGATGAAAAAGTAAATGACACCATTGTCGCCAGCATCCACCGGTGTAGATGGATTTATTCAGGAGATCGTGGGGCTGAAAACCCAGTTCGATATCTTCCGGATCATGAAGCGTGTGACGGAAGCATATCGAAGCCGTGCATTCATGGTGCTCAATCTCCCGCCGGTCACCTCACTCGAGCTTCAAGGCACGACGGTCATCACCAACTGGCCCGCCGAACTGCTTACTGTCTATGATCAGGAGAGTTTGCTGGCGAACAGCCCGATCCTGCGTCGCTTGCGGACGTCGTCTGTTCCTTTTTTCTATGACACCACGAAGCCCACTGGATCCAGGGAGGACGGCAAGGCGGTGCTGGTCGCGGCGCTTTTCGAGCGGTTCAAGATGACGCGCGCCGCATATTTTCCGACGCAGGAGCCATCCGGCGTGCGCGGCGCTATCTCCTTCTCCGGTGATCGGGAGCACTTCACGCCGGAAGAGATGCGCGATCTTTCCTATATCTCGATCCATGTGTTCGACAGGCTCGCGGAGATCCGCAGCCTGGATACGCGCATGAGGGACACGCTGACGGATCGCGAAGTCGACTGCTTGAATTGGACGGCGGCGGGAAAGACGAGCGCGGAAATCGCCGAGATCCTCCACCTCTCGGAACATACGGTCAATCATTACCTGAATCGCGCCACGAAGAAGCTTGATACGGTCAACCGCACCCAAGCCGTCGCCAAGGCGCTGCGCATTGGCATCATCAAGTAGCCCCAGCCTAAAGCGCATGCAGCGGCGTGGCGCGGCGCACAAAACTTCGGCACCCCTCTGGCGCGATCGCGACGGGAAACCCCTCTAGAAGGACAACTCTGGCCTCTGAGCAGTTGGCACACTTTCTGCATAACTACTGGCAGAGGTCCAGAGGGGACTTTGAAGAGCGCCAAAAAAGAACGGCGCCATCGGCAATTCGTCGTCGGCAGCGTTGATGCATCTCCTTCATCCGCAGCCGGCGGCGGTTGTTGCCTTTTTGTAACGGCTCACCTGAGATGTGGCTCTAGGCGCAAGGTGTGGGTCATCTTTCCTTTGGCTATTTCCGGATGTTGTTTTAGTCGGCCCTCAGCGCCGGGTTATCGGAGAAACCGTTGCGGTCATCAGGGCGAAAGCCCGGCGGACCAGATGGCCGCAACGGATTTAGATTGAGCATTTCCGCTGCTTCAAACGCCGATTTCATTTGGCGAAGTCGCGGCCCTCCACTATCTACCTTTCTTCAAGGACGATGATGAGGGTGGGAATGACCGAGGTCACCAAGGAACAGATTCTCGAAACGCTGAAGACCGTACGCGGTCCCGATCTCGAAAATAATATTGTCGAGCTGGGCATGGTTTCAGACGTCTTCATTTCCGACAGCAAAGTCTACTTCTCGATCACCGTTCCTGCCGAGCGCGCCAACGAGCTCGAACCTTTGCGTCTCGCCGCCGAACGCGTCACCAGGGAGCTGCCTGGCGTAAAGGGTGCGCTTGTAACGCTGACCGCCGACAAGAAGGCATCCGCGCCCGCCGCCCGCCCCGCTGCGGGCGCTCCGCACGGCCATTCCCACGCTCAGCAGCAACAGCCGCCGCGGGCCGGCAAGCTCGGTGTTCCCGGCATCAACGCCATCATCGCGGTCGCCTCCGGCAAGGGCGGCGTCGGCAAATCGACGACTGCCGTCAATCTCGCTCTCGGCCTATCGGCCAACGGTCTTCGCATCGGCATTCTTGATGCCGATATCTACGGCCCCTCGATGCCGCGCCTTCTCAAGATTTCAGGCCGCCCGACGCAGATCGATGGCCGCATCATCAATCCGATGGAAAATTACGGCCTCAAGGTCATGTCGATGGGCTTCCTCGTCGACGAGGAAACGGCGATGATCTGGCGCGGCCCGATGGTGCAATCGGCGCTGCTGCAGATGCTGCGCGAAGTCGCCTGGGGCGAACTGGACGTGCTCGTCGTCGACATGCCCCCCGGCACCGGCGATGCGCAGCTCACGATGGCGCAGCAGGTGCCGCTCGCCGGCGCCGTCATCGTCTCTACGCCGCAGGACCTCGCGCTCATTGACGCCCGCAAGGGCCTTAACATGTTCCGCAAGGTGGAGGTCCCGGTTCTCGGCATCATCGAGAATATGAGCTATTTCATCGCGCCCGATACTGGCACCCGCTACGATATTTTCGGCCATGGCGGTGCCCGCAAGGAAGCCGAGCGCATCGGCATACCCTTCCTTGGCGAGGTTCCGCTGACGATTAATATCCGCGAAACCTCTGACGCCGGTACGCCGCTCGTTGCATCGGAGCCGAACGGCGTCGTTGCGGGTATCTATCGTGAGATCGCTTCAAAGGTCTGGGCGCAGCTCGGCGGCCAGCCACAACGGCAGGCGCCGGCCATCGTTTTCGAGTAGCTGCTTCGGCGGGCGCTATCCTCCAAATTATGAAGGAAATGCGACCGAACCGCCGACTTTTCGCAACACACCTTGATTATTTCACAGCTTTCCGTCATATGGCCCGCCGTCGCCATGATGGCAGCTTCTGCGGATGCCCGGGGATGGCCGTGCTTGCTTTGAAGGCCTCGGCTAGCCTGGATCTTCGCAGTTGTCTTGCCGGTCGGGATTGGTGACTGCGGTGCGGTTGAGCAGAATGCATATCCGGGCTATGACCGGATGCAGCTGGAGTTGTATGAACCTTTTTTTTCCGTGGTCGTTAGGATCGGAGACTCATAGCTCGCGCGGCGCCTCGGCGGCTGCCGCGCCAGTGAAAGGGATCTCGATGAACAACACAGGCACTGCAAGGCAAGCCGGCGGCTGGAGCAACGCCCGGTGATTACCGCCTATCGTTCGAATTGCAATTCGGTCGAAATCCGTGACCTTTCGCAGCTTGCGGAGTTTCCGGAGGACGCGGTGTGGATCGATATGGTCGAACCGACCCGAGAGGAAGAGCTCTATGTCGAAAAGGTCGTCGGCATCGAGGTTCCGACCCGCGACGACATGAAGGATATCGAGCCTTCCGCGCGTCTCTACACGGACGATGGTGCGGTCTTCATGACGGCTTCGCTGCTTTGGAAAACCGAGACTGACGTACCGACACTGACCGATGTCGCTTTCATCCTTGCCGGCAACCGGCTGATCACCATCCGTTACGCCCATCCCAAATCCTTTGCGCTATTCATTGCCGCTCTTCATCGGGTGCCGGAACAGTGGCGAAACGGCGCTGCTCTTCTTGGCAAGCTGCTTGAGACGATCACCGACCGCACGGCGGAAATTCTCGAGCTGGCCGTCGCTCGTATCGACATTCTTTCGACGCACGTCTTCGGGGACCGCGCCAAGAAGGTCCGCAAGCCCTCGAACTATCTCGAGCTGAAGCTCCGCGACATTGCCGGCCATCAACGCCTGGTCAGCAAGGTGCGCGACAGCCTTGCGTCGCTCGCACGCCTCATGACCTTCTTCTATACCATTCCCGCCGTTCAGAAGGATCAGGCGACGAAGGAACTGGCGCGCACCGTCACTCGCGATATCCAGTCGCTGACGGAGCATGCGTCCTATATCGCCGGAAACATCACCTTCCTGCTGGATGCCTCGCTCGGCCTCATCAACATCGAGCAGAACTCGATCATCAAGATCTTCTCGATCGCATCCGTGGTGTTCTTGCCGCCGACGCTTGTTGCCTCCATCTATGGTATGAATTTCGAATTCATGCCGGAGCTTCATTGGATCGCGGGTTATCCAGTCTCGCTGGGCCTGATGGCGATCTCCGCTATCGTTCCGTTTTTCTTCTTCCGATGGAAAGGCTGGCTCTGAGGAGCTTGTAGTCATCCAATGCTTGACGAAAGCCATTCGCAGGATCGCAACATGACGCCGCGCAAGCTCTTCTATCTTGCGCTGGGCTCTGTGGGCGTCGTCTATGGGGACATCGGCACCAGCCCGCTTTACGCATTCCGCGAAGCGCTGAAGCCGGTCGCTCACGACGGTCTCACCCGTTTCGAGGTCATCAGCCTTATCTCGCTGATGCTTTGGGCTTTGACGATCATCGTCACGCTCAAATACGTGCTGCTGTTGTTGCGCGCCGATAACGAAGGCGAGGGCGGTACGCTTTCCCTGCTTGCTCTTTTGATGAAGACGGCAAACGGCCACACCGCAGTGCTGCTTCTGCTCGGTGTCGCAGGCGCGGCCCTGTTCCTCGGCGATGCCATGATTACACCGGCGCTTTCGGTTCTGTCCGCCGTGGAAGGTGTCAAGCTGGTCGCGCCGGACCTCTCGTCTTACATCATGCCGATCTCGGCGGGCATCCTAGTCTTGCTGTTCGTCGTCCAATCGCACGGTACTACTGCCGTGGCCCGTTTCTTCGGGCCTATCACCGCGGTCTGGTTCCTTGTCATGGCGATTGTCGGCATCTCACACATCTCTGATGACTTCGAGATCCTGGCAGCCTTCAATCCGTACTATGCCGTCAGTTTCCTGTTCAAGGAAGGATTTTACGGAATCGTCGTTTTGGGTGCCGTCTTCCTGACGGTTACCGGGGCCGAAGCGCTTTACGCGGATCTTGGCCACTTCGGCCGCCGTCCGATCCAATGGGCGTGGTTCGTGCTGGTCTACCCGGCGCTTGCCTTGAATTATCTCGGCCAGGGCGCGCTGGTACTCGGCGACCCGCAGACGATGTCGGATCCCTTCTACCTCATGTTCCCGAAATGGGCGCTTCCTTTCGCCGTCATTCTGGCGACGGCGGCGACCATCATCGCTAGCCAGGCGGTCATCACCGGCGCCTTCTCGCTCGTGCGGCAGGCGATCAACCTTGGCTTCCTGCCACGCATGGAAATCCTCTTCACCTCGGAAACCCATACCGGTCAGATCTTCCTGCCGGCGGTCAACACCGTGCTCTTCATCGGTGTCTTGTTCCTCGTCCTCACGTTCAAGACCTCGGATGCGCTTGCAATAGCCTATGGCATCTCGGTCACGGGCGCGATGGTGGTCACCTCCATCATGGCCTTCGAATTCGTCCGGACGCGCTGGAACTGGTCGCTCCCGGTGACTGCAATCGTCCTCCTGCCGCTGCTTGCGCTGGAACTGATCTTCTTGGGCGCCAACCTGCTGAAGATCCACGACGGCGGCTATATTCCGATCCTGATCGCCAGCGCCTTCATCATCATCATGTGGACTTGGCGGCGCGGCACGGCGCTTCTCATGGAGAAGACCCGTCACACGGACATTCCGCTGGCCTCCTTCGTCAGCTCCATCGAGCGCAAGAGCGATCACTCGCCTGCTCATGTGCCGGGTACCGCGATTTTCCTCACCAGCGATCCGGAATCGGCGCCGGCGGCGCTGCTGCACAATCTGAAGCACAACCACGTCCTGCATGACAGGAACGTCATCCTGACGATCCGAACCGTCAACAAGCCGCGTGTTGCAAGTGCTGACCGTTACAAGGTCGAGCAAGTCTCCGAGCGTTTCACCCGGGTCGAGTTGCTCTTCGGCTTCATGGAAACGCAGAACGTCTCGCAGGCGCTCGCGACACTCAGAAAGACCGGCTTGAAGTTCGACATCATGTCCACTTCCTTCTATCTCGGCCGGCGCAAGCTGGTTCCCGATGCGAAGTCGGGAATGCCCTATTGGCAGGATCGGCTCTATATCGCGCTCGCCAATGCCGCAGCGAACCCTTCCGACTACTTCCGCCTGCCGGCAAACCGCGTGGTCGAGCTCGGCTCGCACGTCATCATCTGACGACCCAATCAGCGCTTTCAAGGGCCCGGCCGTCGCGCCGGGTTCTGTGTGTTCGGCTATCAAAAGTGCTTATGGATGAATTTCGGCGCATCCGCATTAACCAAGCATCAAGGTTAATGGAGGATTTTCGAGGGAGTGTTTAGCGTCCCGTGTCGGAGTCTGGCGTTGCGTCGAAATCCCGTTGTCCGCAGCAAGCTGCGTTCCCTCCCTCAAAGCTGGATTTCACCCGCCGTCTTCGGCATTTGCGGGTGGCTCGCATCTCCAAGCATGGCTTCCCACGCCGATCTCGCAGCCATGCTCGCCGGGCTTGATGAGAGCCGTGACAACTGGCGCATGGTCATGACCAATTCCCCGGCGGGTTCGCTCCATCAGGCCGAACTCGCTTTTACGGATCCGCTTGTGACGGGGTCGATTGCCGCCGGGGCAGGGATGGTGCTTCCGGATGGCCGCAAGGTCGCCTTTGTCGCAGAAGGCAAGGGCCACGAGGACACGCCGGACGAAGACCGCGTGAACCGAGAAACCAAGAAGGGCCGCATTGTCGCCGTCGAGAAGATGCAGCCGCCGAAGGATTTTTCCGCCGGCTCCATTCTCCACCGTACGCAGCTGCTGTTCCAACCGAGCTTCGATCTCAAGGACAAGTCCGCCTTCGTCAAGCCGAAGATCAAGGGCAAGGAAATCGAAATCGCGACCAACTTCTACCGGAAACAGCCGGTCAAGCCGGCCCCCGGAGTTCCGGCGCTGCTGGCCGGCCTGGTTAACAACGACAAGGCCGATGTGCTGGCGACGGCCTATGCTCCGGCGGCGCCGGACTACGCCCGCCAATCGCCCTTCGATTCGATTCTCACCGATTCCGCAAACGATGGCCGCTTCGTCCCTCAGATCGGTGCGAAAGATCACGCGTGGGCGGCGAGCATTCTGCCGGCCAGCGTGTTTTCCGCGGGCGAACAGCAGTGTTTGGCATCCGGCATCTATTTCGAAGCCCGCGGCGAATCGGTGAAGGGGCAGGCCGCCGTTGCGCAGGTCATCCTCAACCGGGTGCGCAATCCGGCCTATCCGAAAACCATCTGCGGCGTCGTCTACCAGAACGAAGACTGGCGCAATCGCTGCCAGTTCTCCTTTGCCTGCGACAACATCAGGGATCGCGTAAACTCCCAGTATCACTGGCGTGTCGCCCGTGAGGTTGCCATGGCTGTGACTGCTGGCAAGATCTGGCTTCCGCAGGTCGGCTCCGCCACACACTACCATGCTGTCTACGTCCGGCCGAACTGGGCAAAGACCATGGAAAAGGTCGGCCGCATCGGCCTGCACGTCTTTTACCGTACCTACGGCGGCGGCTGGAGCTGACGGAAAGCCCGATTTTCCGCCTGATCCGCTGCTCCGAAAGCGGATTCTGAGCCTCGAATTTTCAAGGCGTTCTGAATTCCCGATCAACCTCTTGATTTGGAATGATAATTTAATGGCTGGACAGAAGCTCTCTACGCCTTGACTATGTTTTGCCCTAAAACTATGTTGCGCCCGACTTCAGAACGGACCGAAAGGTTTCACACCCTACGTCCGTTGTCCTGAAAACCGGGGGTAACGGGGATCGCGGGCAGCGGGAGCGAGGAGGAAGCCATGGAGGATGACCGCGAGGAGAGTCTTGAAAAGCGTCGCGCGCAGCTGGGAGCAAAGCTCAAAGCCAAGCGCATAGAGGCGGGAGAGGACGAGGCGAACGAAGCCCGCGCCGAAGCGAGCCGCGAAGGCTATGCTCAGGCGATGAAGCTTTCGAGCGAGTTCATTTCCGCAGTCGTTGTGGGTGCTGTTCTTGGCTATCTTCTGGACCGTTTTGTCGGCACGGCGCCTTGGGGGTTGATTGTTCTTCTGCTTCTTGGATTCTGTGCCGGCGTTTTGAACGTTCTTCGTGCTGCGGGCAAGGTTGCGAAACCGGCGCCTGGAGTTGAAAACGGCAAGAAATAGGGCAGGGGCGCACGAGCGCGTTGTCCAGTGCAGTGGTCCCGCGTTTGCGGGCTAAAGAAGAGAGAACAAGCGGTGGCTAACGATCCGATCCATCAGTTCCAGATCTACAAGATTGTACCGATCGAAATCGGCGGGATTGATTTTTCGTTCACCAACGCATCGTTGTTCATGGCGGTGTCCGCCACCGTTGCCGCAGCCTTCCTTTATTTCGCGACATCCAATCGTGCGATCATTCCTGGCCGCACCCAGTCGCTTGCGGAAATGTCCTATGAGTTCATTGCCGCGATGTTGAAGGAAGGGGCGGGCACGAAGGGAATGCAGTTCTTCCCGTTGGTCTTCTCGCTCTTCATGTTCGTGCTGACGGCAAACCTGCTCGGCATGTTCCCGTATTTCTTCACGGTGACGAGCCAGATCATCGTGACCTTCGCCCTGGCGCTGCTCGTTATCGGCACGGTTCTCGTCTACGGCTTCTACAAGCACGGGTTCCGCTTCCTGAATGTCTTCGTTCCGTCGGGCGTCCCGGGCATTCTCTTGCCGCTGGTGGTGTCGATCGAAATAATTTCCTTCCTGTCCCGCCCGATTTCGCTCTCTGTTCGTCTTTTCGCCAACATGCTTGCCGGTCACATCACCCTGAAGGTGTTCGCAGGCTTCGTCGCCTCGCTTGGAGCCCTTGGTGCGCTCGGCGTTGGCGGTGCCGTTCTTCCCCTCATCATGACGGTCGCCCTGACCGCTCTCGAGTTCCTCGTTGCCTTCCTCCAGGCTTATGTCTTTGCGGTGCTGACTTGCATGTACCTCAACGATGCAATTCATCCGGGTGGCCACTAAGGAATACCGACATTGACGTCAAAAGGGCGTCAGTCATTTCGCCGCAACAACCATTTTCAAAGGAGTTCAACATGGACGCGGAAGCAGCAAAGTTCATCGGTGCAGGTCTGGCTTGCCTTGGTATGGCCGGTACGGCTCTCGGCCTCGGCAACATCTTCGGCAGCTACCTCTCCGGCGCGCTTCGCAACCCGTCTGCCGCTGACAGCCAGTTCGGCCGTCTGGTTTTCGGCTTTGCCGTTACGGAAGCTCTGGGCATCTTCTCGCTGCTCGTTGCACTCCTTCTGCTCTTCGCCGTTTGATTTCGGTGGATTGAAGGATCACGGCCTGCGACCTGCAAGCCGTGATCCTTTGTATTTGCAGTACACCTGGAGGTGAGCATGTTTTTTGTGACCCCGGCCTTTGCTCAGGAAGCTCCGGCGGGATCGGCAGAACCTGGCGCAGCGCCCGCTACGGACTCGCATGCCGCTCCGGCTGCCGGCGAGGTCCATACCGAAACCGGCGTTCCCGCCGGCGAGCACGGCGGCGGTGCTTTTCCGCCTTTCGATTCGTCGACTTACGCTTCCCAGCTCTTGTGGCTGGCAATCACGTTCGCCGTCTTCTTCGTGCTCATGCAAAAGGTCATCGGGCCGCGCATTGGCAAGATCCTCGAACAGCGCCACGACCGCATCTCGCAGGATCTCGACGAGGCAACCCGCCTGAAGGCGGAAGCCGATGCAGACGTGGCGGCTTATGAAGCCGAGCTGGCTGCAGCCCGTGCCAAGGCGGGTTCGATCGCGGCCGCCGCTCGCGACGAAGCCAAGCTCAAGGCGGAGGCGGAGCGTCGCGCCGTCGAAGCCAGCCTCTCCGAGAAGCTGAGGGCTGCCGAGGCCCGCATCGCCGAGATCAAGGCGAAGGCATTTGCAGATGTCGGCGCAATCGCTGAGGAAACGGCGGCTGCCGTTGTCGAGCAACTGATCGGCGGTACTGCCGCCAAGCCGGAAGTTGCCGCTGCGGTCGCAGCCGCCAAGAAGGAGGCTTGATCGATGGCTTTTGACGCAACTTTCTTCGCCTTTGTCGGCCTGGTGATATTCCTGGCATTGATGGTCTATCTGAAGGTTCCCGGCATCATGGCAAAGTCGCTCGACGACCGTGCCGACCGGATCCGCAATGAGCTGGCCGAAGCCAAGCGTCTGCGCGAGGAGGCTCAGCATCTGCTGGCCGAATACCAGCGCAAGCGCAAGGAGGCGGAAGCGGAGGCGGAACATATTCTCGCCGCAGCCCAGCGCGAAGCCGAAATGTTGACCGCCGAGGCAAGGAAGAAGACGGAAGAGTTCGTCGCCAACCGCAACGCGATTTCCGAGCAGAAGATCAAGCAGGCTGAAGCCGATGCGATGAAGGCCGTCCGTTCGGCCGCCGTCGACCTGGCGATCACCGCGGCTGAAACGGTTCTTGCCAAGAAAGCCGATACGGTTCAGTCCGATCTCTTCAAAGATGCCGTCGGCGCGGTGAAGACACGCCTCAACTAAGAAATCAGCGCGGATTGAAATCGAACAGGCCGGGTTTTGCCCGGCCTTTTCTATTCGAGGATCAACTCCTCGTCGATCACGATGCCGTCTCTGCGGAGCGGACGGAAGCTCATGCGGTGCAGCGAACAGGGACCATGCCGCTCGATGCCGGCCCGATGCTGCGCCGTTCCATAGCCCACATGCGCGGCAAAGCCATAGGCCGGGAAGACGGCGTCCGCACGTGCCATCATCCGGTCGCGCGTCACCTTGGCGACGATAGAAGCCGCGGCGATCGAAACCGAGCGCGCATCGCCCTTGACGACTGCTTGCCCGGGGCATTCCAATCCGGGAGGGACGTCGAGCCCATCAGTGAGGACATAGTTCGCCTGGATCGCGAGGCCGCAGATCGCCCGGCGCATCGCATCGAGGCTTGCCTTGCGGATGTCCGTGAGGTCTATCCGCGTGGCACTGGACGATGCGATCGAAACAGTCGCCGTTGCCAGGATCTGTACGAAGAGCTCTTCGCGCCTTTGCGCCGAAAGCTGCTTGGAATCATTCAGCCCTTCGGGGATGCGCTTCGGATTGAGAATGACGGCGGCGGCAACGACCGGCCCGGCAAGGGGGCCGCGCCCTGCTTCGTCGGCGCCTGCGACCGGCCAGTGGCCGGCCCTGCGTGCCTTCAGTTCCAACTTGAAGTCGGGAACGAGCGGCACCTCTTCGAAAAGCAGAGGAGAATCGGGTGACGTGCGAGCTTTCATGGACTGAATCTCGCACGCCAACCCGATTTCCTGCAAGCCCCCGGATCAGGGCGGCGTACCGGGGGGCTTGGGCCGCGGGAGGGCAGGGGACCCGCCGCGGCGGCAGGGGCCGAGGGCGGCGGCCTCCTGCTGGGTAACTGTTAACTGCCTGCAGCCTTGCCCGGCTGCCAATTCAAACGGCTTGTTTGCCGCTCAGCTTCGCACGTCACGCGAGCGCATGCGCCGCGTATCCGATGCCGTATCCTCTCAGAGGAGCGACAGTTGCACGCCACTGCCATCGGGCGGCACGAAGAGATCGTCGCGAAGCGGCATGCTGCGCCTCGTCATACCAAGCCTCTTCGTCGCCATCTCGAAGCGGCGGGCGATCTGCCAGGCGTAGGGTCCGGCGCCTTTCATGCGCTTGCCGAACTCGGCGTCGTAGTCCTTGCCGCCGCGCATCGAGCGGACCAGCGACATCACATGCCGGTAGCGGTCCGGATAATTCTGCAAGAGCCAGTCGCGAAAAAGCGGAGCGACCTCCAGCGGCAGGCGCAGGATCACGTAGCCTGCTTCCAGCGCGCCGGCGGCCTTCGCCGCGTCGAGGATACGTTCCAGCTCGTGATCGTTCAGCGCCGGGATCACCGGTGCGGCCATCACCGAAGTCGGAACACCCGCCTCCGTCAAGGCCCGGATCGCCTCCAGGCGCCGCCCGGGCGTCGAAGCGCGCGGCTCCATTGTGCGGGCAAGCTTCCGGTCGAGCGTCGTCACGGAGAGCGAGGCGCGCACCAAACCCTTCGCTGCCATCTCCTGCAGGATGTCGATGTCGCGCAGGATCAGCGCTGACTTGGTGACGATCGAGACCGGGTGGTTCGCCTTGTTCAGCACTTCGAGGATCTGGCGCATGATGCGCCATTCCTTCTCGATCGGCTGATAGGGATCGGTATTGGTTCCGATCGCGATCACGCGTGGCTTGTAGCCCGGCTTGGCAAGCTCACGTTCCAGAAGCTTGGCCGCATCCGGCTTGGCAAAAAGCTTTGCTTCGAAATCGAGACCTGCCGAAAGCCCCATATAGGCGTGGGTCGGCCGGGCGAAACAATAGATGCAGCCATGCTCGCAGCCGCGGTAGGGATTGATCGAGCGGTCGAACGGGACATCCGGCGATTCGTTACGTGTAATCGCCGTGCGTGGCTTTTCGATCTGCACTTCCGTCTCGAAGGGCGGCAGCTCTTCAAGAGTCTGCCAGCCATCATCGAAAGCCTCGCGGCGCAGCGGCTCGAAACGTCCGCTCGGATTCAATCCGGCCCCGCGGCCGCGGCGTCGATCCACCTCGACACGGAGGCCCGACGAGGCAATCATCGCCTCGGCAATATCTGCCGTATTGGCAGGCGCAAACGCGGCCTGGCCTGCAAGGGACTGTTCGTTCATCGGATTCTCCTGCGGCGAAGACGTTGCCTTCTTCCGTTTTCGATGATTAAATTCCTATCGGCAAAAGGAGAACATTGCAAGAACAAAATGAGGAAAAGTGGTGCTGGCAAATATTTGTGCACCGCATTATAGATAGGCAATGTTGACGGTTGTTCTTGAGTGCCAGGATCAGGAGCCCGAGCTGGCGCAGACATTGTCGGCGCTGGTCGCCGGCGCGGTCGAAGGGCTTGTAAGCGACGTGGTCGTACTTGATCACGGCTCGCGCGACGGCACGTCCGGGGTGGCGGATGCAGCGGGGTGCCGGTTTCATTCGCAGTGGGATATCACGGATATATTGCGCGCGGCGCGCGGCGAATGGTTGCTTTTCGTGGAGCCTGGTGCGAGACCGCAAGCCGGCTGGATAGACGAGATCGCCGAGTATGTCTCGCTCAACAAGGGGCCGGCGCGCTTCACCGCCTCTCGGGGTTATAAGCGCCCGTTCTTCGAGCGCGTCGGCCGTTCGCGACCGCCGCTGGAACTCGGGCTCCTCCTGCCGAAAAAGCAGGCGATCGCCACCGCAAGAAGCGGAATGCATCTTTCGGAATTCGCCAAAGGGCAGAAGCTGCGCCAGCTTTCGAGCGAACTGATTCCGTCCTGGGTTGCCCGCGCTGCGCGATAGTAGCTGGCGCACAAACATGGCGCTCAATACGATTTTGCGCTATAATTCTTCCATGGTGCCGCCGACGCGTTAGCCGCGCGGCGGTCGACCATGGAATGCCGGCGGACGGCAGAACAGGTCAGCGGAAGTCTCCTCTTCTGCCGGGTTTCCGGCGAAAGGAGGTGCGTCGTGCTACGCACTATGTTCCACGGCCTGCTGGGCGTCATCGCGACAATATTGGTGGTCGCACATCCGCATTCGGCAACGGCGCAGACGATGCGTACCTGCGCGGGCCGATCCGAGGTCATCGATTTCCTGGATAGGAACTTTTCCGAAAAGCTCACGGCGGTCGGCAAAATCAACCACAACGCAGTCCTTGAGGTTTATGCTGCTGAGAGCGGCACCTGGACGCTGATCATCACGGACGATCACGGCATCAGCTGCTTCTTGTTGTCGGGCGAGCAGTGGCAAACGATGCCCTCTCTACCCAGCGTGCACACATAGCCATCGCAGGCCGTTACCCTTGGCGCTGCGGCAACAACCCTGCCGTTCTACTTCGCCGTCCCGCGCCTCAGGTGCTCGTCGAGCCGCGGCATGATCTCCACGAAATTGCAGGGCATGTGGCGGTAGTCGAGCTGAGCCTTCAAAATGCCGTCCCACGCATCCTTGCAGGCGCCCGGCGAGCCGGGAAGCACGAAGATGAAGGTCGACTTGGCGACACCCGCCGTTGCTCGGGACTGGATCGTCGATGTGCCGATCTTGTCATAGGAAATGCGGTGGAAGACTTCCGAAAAGCCATCCATGCGCTTTTCAAAAAGCGGCTCCAGCGCCTCTGGCGTGACGTCCCGGCCGGTAAAGCCGGTACCGCCGGTGGTGATGACGACGTCGATGCCGTCGGTTTCCGTCCAGGCGTTGACCTGGGCTGCGATGGCCGCCTTGTCGTCGGGCACGATGGCGCGATCCATCAGCTTGTGACCGGCCTCGGTGATCCGCGCGGCAAGCGTGTCGCCGGACTTGTCGTTCGCCAGCGTGCGCGTGTCCGAAACGGTCAGCACCGCGATGCCGACGGGGATGAAAGGCCGCTGTTCGTCGATACCCGCCATCATCAGTCTCCAGAAAGCGTTTCCGTTGCCTGGAAATACCAGTCCGGCCGTTCGCTGTGAAGCTTCGCCGCAGCAGCTTCGGCTGCTTCGATCGAGCCGAAGATGCCGAAGCACGTCGCGCCGGATCCGGACATGCGGACAAATTTCGCGCCTGCTTGCTTCAACAAGGTCGAGACCTGTTCGATCTCTGGGACAAGTTTGCGCACCGGCGGCTCCAGATCGTTCCGGTTCGCCTCGATCGTCGCCAGCCAGTCGCCGGTTCGAAGATCGAGCGGCGGGTTGTGTTTCTCCGTGAGCAGTCGGAAAATCTCCGGCGTCGAGACCGCCTTCAGCGGATTGGCGAGCACGATTGCAAAAGGCGGCAGAGCAACGGCCTCGATCTTTTCGCCGATCCCGCGCGCAATCAGCGGCCGGCTCGTCAGGCACATGGGAACATCGGCCCCGAGTTTGACAGCAATCGCCGACAAAATGTCGCCAGGCAGACGGATGCTCCACAGCCGCAGGAGACCACGCAGTGCCGCCGCGGCATCCGCTGAACCGCCGCCGATGCCGGAGGCGATCGGCAGGTTCTTTTCAAGATGGATATGAACCGGTGGCGCATGGTCGCCCTGCGCAAGTGCCGCTTGCCGCAACATGTCGCGCGCCTTGAGCACGAGATTGCCGCCTGGGTCGATGCCGAGCGCGGGCGCGAACCGCCCGCTGATCGTCAATTCATCGGCCGGGGAGGGTGCGAAAGCCAGTCTGTCGCCATGACGTGCAAAGGTCACCAGCATATCGAGGAGGTGATAGCCGTCCGGCCTCTGGCCCGTCACGTGCAGGGCCAGATTGATTTTTGCGAGAGCATCTTCGGTGACGGCGAAACCGCCGCTCATGCCCGCGTCAGGCATGGCGCATCAGGACTTCTTGTCGGCAACCGGCGGCGAAACAGGCGCCGGATCCGGCTGCTTCTTGTCGACAGCCTTGGTGTCATCAGTCTCCACCGTCAGGCCGTGGGCGATCTTATCCTTGATCCTCGGGATGTCGGCTTCTTCCGGCTGGGAGCTCAGCGCCCGATTCCACTGATAGACGGCCTCCAGCTTGCGCCCGACATGCCAGTAGGCGTCACCAAGATGGTCGTTGATCGTCGCATCACCGGCCTTGATTTCGGCAGCCTTTTCCAGCTCGCCAACGGCGTCGTCGAAGCGGTTCAGGCGATAATACGCCCAGCCGAGCGAGTCGATGATATAGCCGTCGTCAGGCCTGAGTTCGACGGCCTTCTTGATCATCGTCAAGCCTTCGTCGAGGTTCCGGTTCATGTCGATCCAGGAGTAACCGAGATAGTTCAGAACCTGGGGCTGATCCGGGTTGAGTTCGAGTGCCTTGCGGAAGTTCGGCTCCGCCTGATCCCACTTCTTCAGCCGCTCATAGGCGATGCCCCGCTGGAAGAAGACCGTCCAGTCGGATCGGCCCGGCAGCGGGCCGATCATTTCCACAGCCTTGTCGTAATTGTCGGCCATCGCCTGATAGTCCTTGGCGTCGGAGAGCACGCTGCCATAGGCAAGATAGGAGCGGATGTCCTTCGGATCGGAATCGATCAGCGCCTTCAGATGCTTGCGTGCCTCGTCGGTCTTGCCGCCCTGCGCCAGCGCAAGGCCGAGCTGCAGCTCGGAGATGCGCCGCATCGGAGAAGTTTCCGGCACGCGCTTGTAGAACTCGATGGCACGGTCCGTCTGTTCCTGCTTTTCAGCGATGCCGCCGAGAAGCACCAGCGTGTCGGCGCTGTTCGGATCGAGCGCATTGGCAGTCTGCAGATAGAGTGAAACGATATCTTCGGCCCCGTCGCGGTTCAGCGCGGCGCCGATGGAGAAGAGAACGGCAGCCGCGCCCTGGGGGCCATTGCGTACCTGCTGCTCCGGCTTCTCGCCCTTTTCGATGCTCTGGCGCAGCGCATTCAGCGGCGCATAGTTCGGCAGCATGTTGTCTCCGACGGAGATCGCATCGAGCGCCTTCTGCTTGTTGCCCTGCGAGGCTTCCAGGCGGGCCAGCGCCATGACCGCACGCATGAAGGTGTCGGGCGCCGTCGCACCGCCTTCCTTGTCCAGCACTGCATCGTTCAAGTGCCTGCGCGCTGCCGACACATTGCCCGTCACGATGGCGATCGCACCTGCATGGTAGTTCTGGAAGATGCTGAACCATTCCGGGCCCTTCATCTTCTCGACCATCGACAGCGCTTCCTTGTTGCGGCCGGCGCCGACGCGCGCCCAGGCGAGCAGCAGGTCGTTCATCATCCGGTCGAGGTCGTTCGGACCGTTATATTTCAGGATCGCTTCGGCGTTCTTGTAGTCGCCGCGGCGCATCGCGTCCGTGGCGCGGACGACGGTGGTGATACGCTCGACGGTGGGATCCTTCTTCAGGTCGTTGGCATATTTCACGCCTTCCTGGATGTCGCCGCTCAACAGCAGCGAAATCATCAGGCGCTGACGGATTTCCGGATTACCCGGTTCGATCTGCAAGGCCTTCTTGTAAAGCTCTATGGCCGTCTTGTAGTCGTGATCGACATCGGCCGTGCGGGCGGCGAGGAAGGCGCCCGAGAAGGTGCCGACCGTGTCCGGGTCGAAGACCACCGTGTTGCTGGCAGCGTCCGTCTTGGCAGCCTCTTCGGCATTGACGCCACCAAGCGCTCCGAGCGAAAGGACCGCTGCAAGTGCCGCGCTCGAAAAAAGACGGATGGCAAATCTCTGCCGCATTACAAAACCTTTCTTCAAGGCAGCCGATTGTTCCGACCGGCTGCGAAATCAGTTGAGAAGACTGACTCACAATAGGATGGCTTTTTTGAAGCGGTCCTGCAAGAAATTCAGCCGCGATCAAAGATGTTTGATTTAGTTGACCCGCTCGATGCAGAAGTCGATAACTTCCAATAGCGCGGCTTTCCACGCCGTATCGGGAAGAGGCGCAAGCGCGTCCCGCGCGATCGTGCCGTAGTGAACCGCCCGGGCGATCGTGTCGTTCAGCGTACCGTATTTGGTGATGAGGCCGAGCGCCTTTTCGAGATTGGCATCCGTGCCGTTGCCGCCTTCGATCGCGTCACGCCAGAAAGCGCGCTCGTCCTGCGTGCCACGGCGGTAGGCGAGGATGACCGGAAGCGTGATCTTGCCCTCGCGGAAGTCGTCGCCGACATTCTTGCCGAGGTCGACTGCCTTGCCGCCGTAATCCAGCGCGTCGTCGACAAGCTGGAAGGCGAGCCCGAGGTTCATGCCATAGGATTTCAGCGCATTGCGGCCGGATTTGCCGGCGTCTGCCACGATCGGGCCAACTTCGGCGGCAGCGGCAAAGAGTGCCGCGGTCTTGGCCCGGATGACCGAAAGATAGTCGTCTTCCGTCGTCTCCATGTTCTTGGCGACGGAAAGCTGCAACACCTCGCCTTCGGCAATGACGCAAGCGGCCGACGAGAGAACGTCAAGCGCATCGAGCGAACCGACATCGACCATCATTCGGAAGGCCTGGCCGAGCAAGAAGTCGCCGACGAGGACGCTTGCCTGGTTGCCCCAGATCATGCGCGCCGTCGATTTCCCGCGGCGAAGGTCGCTCTCATCAACGACATCGTCATGCAGCAGCGTCGCCGTATGCATGAATTCGACTGATGTCGCGAGCTTGATGTGGTTTTCGCCCTTGTACCCAAAGAGACAGGCCGAGGCGAGCGTGAGCATGGGGCGCAAGCGCTTGCCACCGGAGGAGATCAGGTGGTTCGCCACTTCCGGTATCATCTGGACATCGGACCCGGCCTTCGAAAGGATAAGCTGGTTGACCCGCTCCATATCGGCCTTGGTCAGATCGACCAACGGCTTGACGGATGCCAGTTTGTTTTTGCTTTCTTCAAGCGGTATGACCACGCCCAACGACCCGGACTCCTGTTCACTCGTTACGATTGACAATAGAAAGGGGCGATTGAAGCGGCAAGAGGTGAAATGTCGCGCAGCACAGAATTGAAAGGGATTTGATCGTAAATGCATGAACTTATCCGTGCCAATGACCCCGTCTTGCTCTCGTATGCGCAAAGCCTTCTAAAGGATGCGGGAATTCACTGTTTCGTGGCCGATCAGGGCATGAGCATCCTCGAAGGCTCCCTCGGCATGCTGCCGCGGCGGTTGCTTGTTGATGACGACGATGCCGATCGGGCCCGCCGTATCCTGACCGATGCCGGCCTGGCTGACGAATTGCGCATCGTGAAATGATGCGGCTATGACCGGGGTTTTCGACACGATCGATGCCTTCCACCGCGGCGGCTTTCACGTCGTCCAGCCGAGGGGCAGGGGGCATCGCTCCGGGATGGATGCCATGCTGCTGGCCGCGCTGGTCTGCGATGACCGCGCGATCAAAGTCGCGGATCTCGGCGCCGGCGCGGGTGCGGCCGGGCTTGCCGTCGCCTCCCGGCTGCCGAAGGCCGAGGTCGTGCTTTTCGAGCGTTCGGAGGAAATGGCCGACTATGCGCGGCGGAGTATTGCCTTGCCGGAGAATGCCCATATGACAGACCGGGTCTCGGTCGTCGAGGCGGATGTGACCTTGACGGCAAAGGCACGAAACGAAGCGGGCCTGACCGACGAGATTTTTCACCACGTCATCATGAATCCGCCGTTCAACGATGCCGGTGACCGCCGGACGCCGGATGCCCTGAAAGCCGAAGCGCATGCGATGACTGACGGTCTTTTCGAAAGCTGGATACGCACGGCGGGCGCGATCATGGTGCCCGGCGGGCAGCTGTCACTCATCGCCCGCCCCGAATCGATCGCGGAGGTCATCGCAGCCTGCGGCAGACGTTTCGGCGGTATCGAAATTACCGCCATTCACCCGCGCGAGGGCGAGAATGCCGTACGCATTCTGGTGACGGCGATCAAAGGATCGCGCGCGCGGCTTTCGCTGCGCGCGCCATTCATCATGCACGAAGAGGGTACGCATAAATTCTCCCCCTTCGTGGACGATCTGAATAATGGCCGTGCGGCCTATCCAAGGCTCAGCCGGTCACGAAATCGAACAGCAGCTTGATGTTCAGCCCGGCGATGATGACGGCAATCGCATAGGCGATGCCGCTCAGCCAGCGCGGCGCCACGAGCGCGCCCATCTTCGCCTTGCTGGCGGTGAACATCACCAGCGGGAAAACCGCAAAGGAAAGCTGCAGGCTGAGCACGACCTGCGTCAGGATCAGGAGATGCGCAGTCCCCTCGTTGCCGTACCAGATCGTCACGAAGGCGGCCGGAACGATGGCGATCGCGCGGGTGATCAGACGGCGCACCCATGGCTGGAGCTTGATCCTCAGAAAACCTTCCATGACGATCTGGCCCGCAAGCGTCGCTGTCACGGTCGAATTCAGGCCGCAGCAGAGCAGCGCGATACCGAAAAGCGTCGGTGCGATCGCGAGGCCGAGCAGCGGCGACAGCAGCGAATGCGCCTCGCCGAGCTCGACGATATCCGTCCGGCCGCTGGCGTTGAACGCGGCGGCCGCCAGGATCAGGATCGAGGCATTGATCAGCAGCGCAAAGCACAGCGCGAAGGTGGAGTCGATCGTCGCATAGGTGAGCGCTTCCCGCTTTTCCGGCAGGGTGTGGCCGTAGGCGCGCGTCTGCACGATGCCTGAATGCAGATAGAGATTGTGCGGCATGACGGTCGCGCCGAGAATGCCGAGCGCCAGATAGAGCATTTCCGGATTGCTGACGATCTCGGTCGTCGGGAAGAAGCCCCTCACGACAGCGCCCCACTCAGGATCGGCCAGGAAGATCTGCACGCCGAAACATAGCGCAATGACGCCGAGAAGCGTGATGATGAAGGCTTCGATCCAGCGGAAGCCGAGCCTTTGCAGATAGAGAATGAGAAAGACGTCGAGTGCCGTGATCAAGACGCCGAGTTCCAGCGGAACGCCGAAGATCAGGTTGAGGCCAATGGCCGTGCCGATCACCTCGGCGATGTCAGTCGCGATGATGGCGATTTCCGCAAACGCCCAGAGCGGCACGGAAATAAATTTCGGATAGGCGTCCCGGCAGGCCTGCGCCAAATCGCGGCCCGAGGCGATGGCAAGGCGGGCGCAGAGCGATTGCAGCACGATCGCCATCAGGTTGGAGAGCAGCGCGACTGTCAGCAGGGCATAGCCGAACTTTGAGCCGCCAGCGAGAGAGGTCGCCCAGTTGCCCGGATCCATATAGCCGACCGCGACCATGTAACCGGGGCCCGCAAAGGCGGCGATCCGCCGGAGTTTCGATCCCGGGCGACCCGTGCCGACGGTGCGGTAGACATCGGAAAGCGAAGCCTCCTCTCGATCGTACCGCCAGCCGCTTTTTGCACTCCGGTTTAAAGCATCCATTTGTTATCCGCCTGTTCGATCATTGCCCGCACTATGCCCGATTAGAATGATAATGCAAGTCATTCGCAACAAGAAAACCGGCTGTCGCAGTTTCTGGAACGCGGCCATTGCGTTTACCGTTCCATTGCATACATGGATTGCGACGCTGAAAGCGAAGAAGGATTTGAGATGCGCGGATTTTTGAGAGGACTGGTACCGAAGCGTTTCCGCAAGGAAGGGATCGTCATCCCGGTTGTCAGGCTTCAAGGCGTCATCATGAGCGGCGGCAACCAGTTCCGCCCCACGCTCAACCTCGCTGCTGTTGCGCCGGTCCTGGAGAAAGCCTTTTCCGTGAAGGACGCGCCGGCTGTTGCGATCGCCATCAATTCGCCGGGTGGTTCGCCGGTCCAGTCGCGGCTTATCTTTACGCGTATTCGCGAGCTTGCCCGCGAGAAGCAGAAGAAGGTCCTTGTCTTCGTCGAGGATGTAGCAGCGTCGGGCGGCTACATGATCGCGCTCGCCGGCGATGAGATCATCGCCGACGCGACCTCGATCGTCGGCTCGATCGGTGTCGTTTCCGGCGGCTTCGGCTTTCCCGAGCTCTTGAAAAAGATCGGCATCGAGCGCCGCGTCTATACGGCCGGTGAGAACAAGGTTATTCTCGATCCCTTCCAGCCCGAGAAGGAAAAGGACATCGAGTATCTGAAGAGCCTTCAGCTCGAGATCCATCAGGTATTCATCGCCATGGTGCGCGAGCGCCGCGCCGGCAAGCTCAGCGATGACGAGACTGTCTTCTCCGGCCTTTTCTGGAGCGGCACGCGCGGGCTTGAACTCGGCCTCGTCGACAGCCTGGGCGATATGCGCCAGGAGCTGAAAAAGCGGTACGGCCAGAAGGCCAGACTGCAGCTCGTCACCGCCGCTCGCAGCCTCTTCGGGCGGAGGATACCGGGTGTCTCGCCTGTCTCGCTGGAAAGTGCTGCATCAAGTCTCGCGGCAGGCCTTGTCGAAGCGGCGGAAGAAAAGGCAATGTGGAGCCGCTACGGGCTTTGAGAGGAGAAGAAGAGGGGAGATGGCGCAGCTTATAACAATCATAATCCTGGTCGGTGCGGCGTGGTGGCTCTACCGCCGCTTCGTCTCCGATGCCAAGCGCCTGCAGGAAAAATCCCGCCGTGCCGAGAAGGAGCGCCAGACCGGCGCGGTTGGCACGCTTGTCAAGGACCCGGCGACCGGCGAGTACCGTGTCAAGCGGGATGATGAGTAGAAGATTTACGTCTGCCTTCCCTCATGATATACATTATTGACGTGTATATCATGAGGCAATCATGCAAGTTGCAAAATGGGGAAATAGCCTCGCAGTTCGCATTCCCACCGTTGTCGTGGATGCTCTTGAACTTAAGGAAGGCGACGACGTGACGATCCGCATAGCGGAGGATCGTGTTTTTGAGATCGCGCGAAATGATGCGCGACAAAAGGCCTTTGAACGTATCAAGGCATTCAAGCTGAAACTTCCTCCGGATTGGAAGTTTGATCGCGATGAAGCGAACGATCGCTAATGGCCGCCGCCGATAGCTTTCTGGATACCAATATTCTCGTCTATGCGTTCACGGAGGACCTGCGTGCAGCGGCCGCTCAGTCCCTGTTGCTCAAGCCATTTGTCCTTAGCGTGCAAACGTTGAATGAGTTCGCAAATGTCGGGCGCAAGAAGCTGGATATGTCTTGGGCTGATCTGCATTTGGCGATAGCCGATGTGATCACTATGGCCGCAGCGATTGCAGCCATCGATGAACGCACGACCATATCAGCGATCAACTTGGCAGAACGGTACGGTCTCAGTTTCTATGACGCTGCTATGATTGCGGCTGCCTTGCAAATGAACTGCGTACGATTTTATTCGGAAGACTTGCAGCACGGCTTGGTCATCGACGGACACTTGACCATAATCAATCCATTTCGATAATTTCTGGCAGCGCGGAGCGCCTCACAATTTCCCCAGAGCCTTGACCCTTGCCGCCTGCCATGGCACCTGTCCGCGTACATTTTGTACGAATTCGGAAGCCCGCCATGTCTGCATCGATCCCCGACCATATGAACCCGAAGCGCTCGTTCCAGGCGCTGATCCTGACCCTGCATAACTACTGGGCGGACAAGGGGTGTGCGGTTCTGCAGCCCTACGACATGGAGGTCGGCGCCGGCACCTTCCATCCGGCCACGACGCTTCGTGCGCTCGGCCCGAAGCCGTGGAAGGCTGCCTATGTTCAGCCGTCGCGCCGTCCGTCCGATGGCCGTTACGGCGAGAACCCGAACCGTCTTCAGCATTATTACCAATATCAGGTCATCCTGAAGCCGAACCCGCCGAACCTGCAGGAGCTCTACCTGGGCTCGCTCGCGGCGATCGGCCTCGATCCGCTGCTGCACGACATCCGCTTCGTGGAGGACGATTGGGAAAGCCCGACGCTCGGCGCCTGGGGCCTCGGCTGGGAGTGCTGGTGCGACGGCATGGAAGTCTCGCAGTTCACCTACTTCCAGCAGGTCTGCGGCATCGAATGCTCGCCGGTCGCAGGCGAGCTGACCTATGGTCTCGAGCGCCTCGCCATGTATGTGCAAGGCGTCGACAACGTCTATGACCTGAACTTCAACGGCCGCGAAGGCGAAGAAAAGATCAGCTATGGCGACGTGTTCCTGCAGGCCGAACAGGAATATTCGCGCCACAACTTCGAATTCGCCAATACCGAAATGCTGCATCGCCATTTCATCGATGCGGAGAAGGAATGCCAGGCGCTTCTGGCCGCCGGCGCGCCGGGCGACAATGCCAACCAGCGCCTGCACAAATGCGTGTTCCCGGCCTACGACCAGTGCATCAAGGCGAGCCACGTCTTCAACCTGCTGGATGCCCGCGGCGTGATTTCCGTGACCGAGCGCCAGAGCTACATCCTGCGCGTCCGCACGCTCGCCAAGGCTTGCGGCGAAGCCTTCCTGCTGACGGATGCAGGCGGGGTAAATCTCGCCAAAGACGCGGCGTGATCTCTAGTATTCAGGGCTAGTGGTTCCGCGAGTTCGTGGATGACAATGCACTGCGATGTCAATAATCTCCGCCGCAACTCTATTTCGTTGCGGGGGATTCGCGATGTACATTATTCTTGGCGTGATCGTTCTGATCGCGCTTTATCTTGTTTTCATCTACAACGGTCTCGTCCGCGCCCGGCAGATGGCTGAAGAGGCTTGGTCCGGCATCGACGTGCAGCTGAAGCGCCGTGCCGATCTGATCCCGAACCTGATCGAGACCGTCAAGGGCTACGCCACCCACGAAAAGAGCACGCTGGAAGAAGTGGTCGAACTGCGCAACAGGGCGCAGGCAGTACCCGCCGGCGATGTTGCCGGCAGGGCTCAGGCGGAGGGCCTTCTCGGCCAGGCGCTCGGCCGCGTCATGGCGCTTGCCGAAGCCTATCCGGACCTCAAGGCAAACCAGAACTTCTCTGAGCTTCAGGCCTCGCTCGAGACCATGGAAAGCGAGATCCAGATGGCCCGCCGCTACTACAACGGCGCTGCCCGCGATCTGAACGTCAAGGTCGAGAGCTTCCCCTCCAATCTGGTCGCCGGCCAGTTCGGCTTCCAGAAGAGGGAATATTTCGAGATCACCGACGAGGCCGATCGCGCCGTTCC
This sequence comes from Rhizobium sp. SVR5-9E, assembly GCF_056755095.1. Taxonomy (NCBI): domain Bacteria; kingdom Pseudomonadati; phylum Pseudomonadota; class Alphaproteobacteria; order Hyphomicrobiales; family Rhizobiaceae; genus Rhizobium; species Rhizobium sp. SVR5-9E. The sequence continues at coordinate 73,304 of NZ_JBNDHS010000010.1, forward strand.
GGCCGTCAAGTTCTGATATGGGCGTTTGCCTTTGCCCAAAAGCTGCTATGAGCATGGCGGGTTAAGGCCGCAGGGCGGCCAGCGCAATGGACGGAATAGACAGGCGTCATGAGCAAGGACAAGAAACTCACCATCATCCCGGTTAAGGCTCCGCTCGCAGGCCGTGCGGTGCCGCCAGGCTCGAAGTCGATCACGAACCGCGCGCTGCTCCTGGCTGGCCTTGCCAAAGGCACCAGTCGCCTGACGGGCGCGCTGAAGAGCGACGACACGCGCTACATGGCCGATGCGCTGCGCGCCATGGGCGTCGTCATCGATGAGCCGGACGATACGAGCTTCGTCGTCACCGGCAGCGGCAAGCTCTTGCGACCGAAGGCGCCGCTTTTCCTCGGCAATGCCGGCACCGCGACGCGCTTCCTGACCGCCGCCGCCGCGCTCGTCGATGGCATTGTCGTCGTGGACGGTGATCAACACATGCGTAAGCGCCCGATCGGCCCGCTGGTGGATGCGCTGCGATCGCTCGGCATCGACGCGACGGCAGAAACCGGCTGCCCGCCTGTGACGGTGAAGGGCACCGGCCGCTTTGAGGCGAGCCGCATCCAGATCGACGGCGGCCTTTCCAGCCAATACGTCTCCGCGCTGCTGATGATGGCAGCCGGCGGTGACCGCCCGGTCGATATCGAACTCCTCGGCGAACATATCGGCGCTCTCGGCTACATCGATCTCACCACGGCGGCGATGCGCGCCTTTGGAGCACGTGTCGAAAAGACCAGCCCGGTCACCTGGCGTGTCGAGCCGACCGGCTACACCGCGGCCGATTTCGCCATCGAGCCGGATGCTTCCGCCGCCACCTATCTCTGGGCCGCCGAAGTGCTCACCGGAGGCTCTATCGATCTCGGCGTTCCGAACGGTGCGTTCACCCAGCCGGATGCCAAGGCCTACGATATGATTGCGAAATTCCCGCATCTACCGGCCGAAATCGACGGTTCGCAGATGCAGGACGCCGTCCCGACGCTCGCGGTTCTCGCCGCTTTCAATCAGACGCCCGTCCGTTTCGTCGGTATCGCCAACCTGCGCGTGAAGGAGTGTGATCGCATCCGCGCCCTGTCGACCGGCCTCACCCAGATCCGTGCCAATCTTGCGCGCGAAGAGGGCGACGACCTGATCGTCAACGCCGATCCTTCGCTGGCCGGCCAGCATCTGACGGCTGACATCGACACTTTCGCCGATCACCGGATCGCCATGAGCTTTGCGCTTGCCGGGCTGAAGATCGACGGCATCACGATCCTTGATCCGGATTGCGTCGGCAAGACCTTCCCGGCTTACTGGCGGACGCTGGCGGGGCTTGGCGTGACCTATGCGAATGAGGGCTGACATTATCTGAGCGGCGGGGTGCCGCGGGGGAAGGGGTAAGATGATCCGGCGGCTTTGCGGCCTTTGCTTCATTCTGTTCATGGCGCTTGCCGCGGCGCCGGCAAGTGCTGCCGAGGTCATCAACTCCTTCGTCTCGGATATAACGCTCGAAAAGAGCGGCGCCATGACGGTGATGGAGACCATCACGGTCAATGCCGAAGGCAATCGCATCCGGCGCGGCATCTTCCGCGATTTTCCGCTGACGTTCGTCGACGAAGGCGGTCGCCGCCGCTCCGTCGATTTCGATGTCGTCTCGGTCACGCGCGACGGTCGTGACGAGCCGTGGAAGACGGAATCCATTTCCGGCGGCATCCGCATCTATGCAGGCTCGGAAGACGTCATGCTTCCGGCCGGCCGCCATCAATACGCCTTCACCTACCGCACCAATCGCCAGATCCGCTATTTCGCCGATCACGACGAGCTCTATTGGAACGTTACAGGCAATGGCTGGATCTTCCCGATCATGGTCGCTACCGCGACCGTGAACCTGCCCGATGGCGTCACCGAGACCGATACGAATGTCTTCACCGGCCCGCTTGGCGCAACGGAAAAAAACGCCCGCGTTTCAGGCAGCGATGCCCAGCCGGTCTTTTCAACGACAAGGCCGCTCGATGCAAACGAGGGCCTGACGATCGCCGTCAAGTTTCCGAAGGGGGCGATCGATCCGCCGAGCAGCTCCGATCAGAATGTCTGGTGGCTGAAGGACAACCGCGATTATTTCATCGGCTTCGGCGGGCTGATCGTCGTCTTTTTCTACTATACCCGCGCCTGGCTGAAGGTCGGGCGCGATCCTGCCCGCGGCGTCATCGTGCCGCGCTGGGATGCCCCGGACGGCATCTCGCCGGCGCTCGTCAACTATATCGACAACAAGGGCTTTTCCGGACAGGGCTGGACGGCGCTGTCGGCCGCAGCGCTCAATCTTGCGGTGCGCGGCTATGTTATTCTGGAAGACCTCAAGAAATCGATCGTGATCCGCCGCACCGACAAGTCGCCCGGCAAGGAGAAGCTGGGGCCAGGCGAGGCGAGCCTCCTGGGCGAAATCGGCGGCAAGAATTCCCTGACGATCGACAAGGCGAACGGCGAGCGCGTGAAATCCGTCGGTCAGAGATTCCGGTCGGCGATCGAGCGGGAGCATCGCGGCAAATACTACAATTCCAATACCGGCTATACAACCGGGGGCATCGCGCTGAGTGCGGCGTCGCTCGTCGCGCTGTTCGTCTTCGGCACGCTGGAGCCGGACAACATCATCCTGATGGTCATTCCGATCGTCGCGTCGGTTTTCGCGTCGATTTTCGTCGCGGGGCTGGCGAGGTCGTTTCGCCCCGGCGGGTCGCTTGGAGGCAGGATCGCCGCGGTGATCTCCATCGCAGTCGTCGTCTTCATCGGTTTCAGCATCATCTCGTCGCTGGGCCTGGCGCTTTTCTCGACGCTGATGGAGTTCTATGAAACGCCGATGCTGTTCGCCGTCGGCGGCATCGTCCTTCTCAACGTGCTCTACGTCTTCATCATGGGTGCGCCGACGCCGCTCGGTGCCAAGATGATGGACGGCATCGACGGGCTGCGCCAGTACATGACGCTCGCTGAAAAGGACCGCATGAACATGGCCGGCGCGCCGGAGATGTCGCCGCAACATTTCGAAAAGCTGCTGCCCTATGCGGTCGCCCTCGGCGTCGAGAAGCCATGGTCGCGAACGTTCGAGACATGGCTTGCCGCAGCTGCGGCCGGCACTGCGGTTGCCTACGCCCCGAGCTGGTATTCCGGCGATTTCAACAGCGGCAGCTTCTCGGATCGCATCGGCGGCTTCTCGTCGTCCATGGCCTCAACCATCGCCTCGACGATTCCGACCCCGCCTCCCTCCAGTTCATCGTCGGGCTTTTCCGGTGGCGGTGGTTCGTCGGGTGGCGGCGGAGGCGGTGGCGGCGGTGGGGGCTGGTAAAGCGCTGGTGGTTTCTTCTCACCCTGCGACCGTGCGGCCCCCTCATCCGCCTGCCGCAGCCTCTCCGTTCCCTTCTCCCCTCGGGGAGAAGGTGGCCCGAAGGGTCGGATGAGGGGGCCACACATGGTACAGGGCGAACCAATAAACCCACTAGGAAGCCGCCAACACTTGACCTTTCGCCCCGCGCCCCTTAACCGCCAGACGGAAAACGGAAAGGATCAGGCATGAAGGTTCTGTTGATCGGTTCGGGCGGACGCGAGCATGCGCTCGCCTGGAAGCTGGCGCAATCGCCGCTGATGACGGAATTCTATGCCGCGCCGGGTAACCCGGGCATTGCGGAACATGCAACACTCGTTTCCCTGAATGTCGAGGATCAGGAAGCGGTCGCTGCCTTCTGCGCACAAAAGGCGATCGACTTCGTCGTCGTCGGCCCCGAGGCGCCGCTGGTCGCCGGTCTGGCCGACCGCCTACGTGCCGATGGCCTGAAGGTCTTCGGTCCTTCCGCGGCCGCAGCCCAGCTCGAGGGTTCCAAGGGCTTCACCAAGGATATCTGCGCTCGCTACAACATCCCGACCGGAGCCTATCAGCGCTTCAACAACGCCCCGAAGGCGAAAGCCTATATCCGCGCACAGGGTGCGCCGATCGTCGTGAAGGCCGATGGCCTTGCCGCCGGCAAGGGCGTCACGGTGGCAATGACCGTCGAGGAGGCGCTTGCCGCCGTCGACGATTGCTTCGAGGGCGCGTTCGGTTCCGCGGGCGCCGAGGTGGTGATCGAGGCCTATCTCGACGGCGAGGAGGCAAGCTTCTTCTGCCTGTGCGACGGCACGAACGCGCTGCCGCTCGTAACCGCCCAGGATCACAAGCGGGTCGGCGAGGGCGATACCGGCGTCAACACCGGCGGCATGGGGGCCTATTCGCCGGCACCCGTCATGACGCCGGAGATGATCGAGCGCACCATGAAGGAGATCATCGAGCCGACGATCCGCGGCATGGCCGAAAGTGGCCATCCGTTCTCCGGCGTTTTCTTCGCCGGGCTGATGATCACCGCGAAGGGCCCGGAACTGATCGAATACAATGTCCGCTTCGGCGATCCCGAGTGCCAGGTGCTGATGATGCGGTTGAAGAGCGATCTGCTGCCGCTGCTTCTGGCCGCCGCCGAGGGTACGCTCGACCAAGTCACCGCAGAGTGGAGCGACGACCCGGCGCTGACGGTCGTGATGGCCTCCAAGGGCTATCCGGGTTCCTACGAGAAGAACACGCCGATCCGTTCGCTGCCGGAGGCAGGTGAAGGAGCCAAGGTGTTTCATGCCGGCACGGCCTTGAAGGACGGGCAACTGGTCGCGACCGGCGGCCGCGTGCTGAACGTCACTGCCACCGGCAGGACCGTCAGCGAGGCCCAGAGCCGCGCTTACGGTCTGCTCGCCAAGGTCGAATGGGAAAATGGCTTCTGCCGCCGCGATATCGGCTGGCGGGCGGTCGAACGCGAAAAAGCTTAAGCTTTGGCCCGAAATCGGGTCAGTTGTCTAAAGTTTTACCCTTTCCTCTGACGGGATGGAAATAAAGCCGCGCTATTCTGCTCCTATACTACGACGGAGCAGCTTCCATGCGTCAATTCATTCTCGGTACGGCAATACTTCTGACGGCCGGTTCGGCGATGGCATCCTCGATCGAGGTCATCGGCGAGGCCGCGCAGGTCGATGGCGGAAGCATCGTGACGAAAACCTGCACGAGCTGCCCGCCGCTGCAAGCGATCGAGCGCAAGAAGGACTACACCGTGCCGGTGCTGGCACCCGGCGCCTTCCAGGCGAGCGCCCTGCGCGATGTGGGCGGCGAGCCCAAGCTCTACCGCACCGAAGGCTGGATGGGCGGCTCGCCTGTCGTCTTCGTCACCAAGGCAACGCCCGAAGTCCTTGAGGCTTTTAAGGCGAGCGTTCCCGCCGAGGACATCGATCCTACGGCAACGACCTCTGTTATCGGCGGCGATACGAAGCCTGTTATGGCGGATATGAATGGGCCGGTGGAACAAACTGCGCCGCTCGACGTTTCTGGTCTTAGGCTACGTACGGGATTTTGAAAGTTCCCTGCCCCTGACCCGGCCAAGGTTTTGGTCGTTCTGGGGTCCGCCCCGTCGGCGGAATGAATGCGCTCCTGAAGAGAAGCAGGGGCGCATTCTTTATTTCAATTGAATGACAGAGTACGAATGCAACCTATACAATTATGCAAGAAAGCATGATTCAGATTTGGCATTGCTGATCGTCGGTAATAGTCGAAATCGTTAAGTGATCATTCAGCCATTCACCATAATTTTACTTACCGGAGGACCGGAGTGAGCATGATTGCGCTTGCTGAACGTGCGTGCTGACACGCGCGAAGGGACGGGAGTTGACCGATCCGGTGTTGCAGATTTCACCATTTTCGGGAGACTTTCATGAAAAAGCTCAAGATTGCCCATCAGCTTTTTGCCCTTGTCGGGGTTCTTATGGCAGCCTTTGCGCTGGCCACGTTTTTCCAGATCAAAACGACAGAGCAATCCATCTACAATGACCGCTTCGATCTGCTGCGCACGCAGGTCGAGTCGGCGATCTCGGTCCTCAATGCCTATTACGAAAGGGAAAAGGCCGGCGAGATGACGCATGAGGCCGCCCAGGCCGAAGCGTTCAAGGTGCTCTCCAAGGTCAAGTTCGAGCCAACCGGCTATGTCTTTGGTTTCGATTACAATGTCGTCCAGCGCTTCCATCCGAGCCCGGTCAATCTCGGCAAGGACATGAGCGGCCAGGTTGACCAGCGCGGCACGCATTTCAGCAAGGAAATGGTTGACAAGGCGATCGCCGGCGGCGGCCAGACGATCTATTTCTGGAGCAAGCCGGGCCGTCCGGATAGCGAACAGTATCTGAAGGGCGCCTATTCCGCGGCCTTCGCTCCTTGGCAGATCGTCGTCGGTTGTGGGGTTTACTTCGATGACCTGCAGGTCCAGATCGATGCAACGATCTGGAAGGCGCTCGTTGCCTGCGGCATCATCTTCCTCGCGGGCATTGGCGCCGCAATTTATTTCATCCGCGGCATCTCCAAGCCGCTCAAGGATGTTCATCAGGCGCTGGAAAAAGTCGCTGATGAAGACGTGTCGCTGACGATCCCGCATACCGGCCTTAACAATGAAATCGGCATGATGGCGAAGGCCACCAAGTCGCTGCAGGAAAAGGTCGAGGAACGTCACGTCATGTCTGAGCGCGAAGCGGCTCAGCAGCTCGAACTCGAGAGCGAGCGCGAAAACAACCTGCGCAGCCAGCGCGACGAGGCGACCGGCCAAGCCCGCGTCGTTTCGACGATCGGCCAGGCCCTGGAAAAGATCGCCCGCGGCGACCTCACCGTTCGTTGCGGCGATATCGGCCAGAAATACGCAGCCCTTCGCGACAACTTCAACGATGCGCTTTCGCATCTCGAAGCCGCGATGGCCAAGGTCAGCGCAAAGGGCGGCGACATCGGCGTTGCGAAGGAGGAAATTCGCCGTGCATCGAGTGAACTGTCGCAGCGCACCGAACGCCAGGCAGCCAGCCTCGAGGAAACCTCGGCGGCGCTCGACGAACTGACCGTCGCTGTCCGCCAGACGGCGGAAGGCGCGAGTGAGGCAAGCAAGCGCGTGCACGCCGTGAGCACCGAAGCGAGCCGCAGCGATGCGGTGGTCACCGAAGCGATCGAAGCGATGAGCGGTATCGAAAAATCTTCCGACGAGATCGGCAAGATCATCGGCGTCATCGACGAGATTGCCTTCCAGACGAACCTTCTGGCACTCAACGCCGGCGTCGAAGCGGCGCGTGCCGGCGAATCCGGCAAAGGCTTTGCCGTCGTCGCCCAGGAGGTCCGCGAACTGGCTCAGCGCTCCGCCGCTGCCGCCAAGGAGATCAAGGACCAGATCGCCCGTTCCTCCAGTCAGGTCGATCAGGGCGTTCGCCTTGTCGGCGAGGCGGGAGAAGCGCTGAAGCGTATCTCGGACCAGATCAAGGCTGCCAACGAGATCGTCGCCAAAATCGCTCACAGCGCCTCCGAGCAGGATACGACGCTGCGCTCGATCTCGTCTTCGATGAACCAGCTCGACACGGCTACGCAGCAGAACGCGGCGATGGCGGAAGAAACGACGGCTTCGGCCGAGACTCTGGCTGCCGACACCGACGAACTGCTCAGCCTTATCCGTGGCTTCCACATCGGCGGTGCCGATCAGACCGCAGCTGTGCCGGCGCGCCGCGCCGCCTAAGTCTTAAACCCGGCTATTTCATCACCTATGCATTTGCGGCCGCCGGAGAAATCCGGCGGCCGCGTTCACTTGCACAGGATGAAAGTTGCTTCCCGAGAAGTCTCTACCCGGCAATCTTCGAGAAGTCGGCAACGGTGCCCGTCGCCTCGCGGATCAACCGCAGCAGCGCAAGGCGGTTGGCGCGGATCGCCGCATCTTCGTCGTTGACGAGCACGTCATCGAAGAAGCGGTCAACCGGAGCGCGAAGTTTCGAAAGCGCTTCCATGGCCGAGCGGAAATCTTCCTTGGCGATTGCCGCGGAAGCCTCGGCGGCGGCCTTGGTGATGGCGGTGAACAATTCCTTTTCGGCATCGAGCCGGAACAGCTTCTCCGAAACGCCGTCGGCGATCACCGTGCCCTTCTTCTCCTCCGCCGCAAGAATCTGCGTCGCGCGCTTGGTGCCGACCAAAAGGTTCTTGCCGTCCTCGGAGGTAATGAAGGCCGTGAGCGCCTCGACGCGCCGCACGATCATCAATAGGTCGTCGGCGTCGGGTGTCAGCACGGCATCGATGAGGTCGTAGCGGGCGCCCTGGTCCCGGAGATAGACCTTCAGCCGGTCGTGGAAGAAGGAAAGGAGGCTGATCGCCAGCTCGGCTTCTTCTTCGATCGTCTTCGGATGGCCCTTGGCAAGATAGGTCTTGCAGTATTCGATAGCGGCGTACTGTTCTTTTATGAGCTTCTCGAACTCGACCCTGTCCTCACCCTGTTGGATCTTAAGCTCGAACAGCCTGATCGAATCTTCATGACTCGTCATGGCTACGGCCCACTCGCTACGAAACGCAGCTCGAAATACCGGGATGAGGGGTGCCCTGATGCCCCGTTCCAGGAGCAGCCTGATCGATCCCAGCGCCGCTCGTCTCAGTGCAAACGGATCTTTCGAACCGGTTGGCTTTTCGTCTATGCGCCAGAACCAGACAAGGGTGTCGATCTTGTCGGCAAGAGCCAGCGCGATGGCGACATTGTCTGTCGGCACGCGGTCGGCAGGACCCTGAGGCTTGTAATGGTCCTCGATAGCCGCCGCCACCGATGGATCTTCACCTTGCAGCAGGGCGTATTTCTTCCCCATTGCACCCTGTAACTCCGGGAACTCGCCGACGATCTCGGTTCTGAGGTCTGCTTTCGACAGCACTGCGGCACGGCTGACCTTCACGGGATCAGCATTGACGATCTTGCCGATTTCGCCGGCAAGATTGCGAATCCGGGTTACCCGTTCGCCCTGCGTCCCGATGCTGGCATGGAACGTAACATGCAGGGCGTCGAGCTTCGCCATCCGCTGGTCGAGCGGCTTCTTGAGATCAAGCCCGAACTTTTTCGCCGAAGTCACGAGCGTCTCGAGATCCGGCAAGTCTCCCTGGTCGCGCTTCCAGAAGTGCAGCGCGTCGGATAGCCGGGCGCGTACGACCTTGCCGTTGCCGTGGATGATTTCCTTGCCGCCGTCGCTCGCCTCAATGTTGGAAACCAGGATGAACTTGTTTGAAAGCGTCTCTTCACCCTGTTTGCGAGTGACGAAGCATTTCTGGTTCGTCTTGATCGTCAGGCGGATGATTTCGGAGGGGATCGAAAGGTAATCCTCTTCGAACGTCCCCATCAGCACCTGCGGCCACTCGACGAGCCCGGAGACTTCCTCGAGCAGGCCTTCGTCTTCCACCAGGTCCAGCCCGCTTGCGAAAGCAAGGTTGGCGGCATCCGATGCGATGATCTCCTTGCGCCGTTCGGCGTCTAGGATGACCTTAGCCTTTTCCAGGCTCGCGACATAATCGTCGAAGCGCTTGACAGTGATGGCACCCGGCGCATGGAAGCGGTGGCCGTAGGTGACATTCGAAGCGACGATGCCGTCGATCTCGAAGGGGATGACGGTGGTTTCCTCGTGCTCGGTGCCGAAGGTGCAGACGATCGACTGCAGCGGCCGAACCCAGGTGAGCGAACCGGGCTTGGCAGAGGCCTTGCCCCAGCGCATGGGCTTGGGCCAGGGAAAATTGCGGATGATGCCCGGCATCACCTCGGTGACGATTTCTTCCGTTGCCCGCCCGGGCTTGGAGATGACGGCGACGTAGAAATCGCCCTTCTTCGGATCGCTCTGAACCTGCGCCTCGGAGATCGAGGAAAGGCCGGCGCCGCGCAGGAAGCCCTCGATCGCCTTTTCGTTGGCGTCGGTGCGCGGCCCCTTGCGCTCCTCGCGCACATCGGCGGAGCGGGCGGTAAGGCCGTGAATGTCGAGCGTCAGGCGGCGCGGCGTCCAGTATTCGCGCGCACCCTCATAGGAGAGACCGGCCTCCACCAGCGCATCGGTGACGAGCTTCTTCAGGTCGCCGGCAGCCTTGCGCTGCATACGAGCTGGAATCTCTTCGGAGCGAAGTTCGAGAAGCAGGTTCGGCATGTCACTTTTCCTTGCCTCCACAGGGGAGGGGTGGTCCAAAACGGTCGCCTCTGCTACCAAAGAAAGCCGCATCTGCACAACCGCAAAAACGCCGCGCGGGGCGGGACCGCAGTGCTATCCGCCAGCTTTGTACCATGCGGCCCCCTCATCCGGCTGCCGCCACCTTCTCCCCGCTGGGGAGAAGGGACATGCCGCGCCGCCTCGCTTCCACCTTCTCCCCGCGGGGAGAAGGTGCCCGAAGGGCGGATGAGGGGGGCTCCGGGCGCAAACGCCGATGAATCGAACGCACTCCTCTGTGGAAACCGCCCACGGGCATTGCCTTGCCGCTTTTGACCGCTATTGTCCCGCGACTTTCGTGAAATGCAGGGATCCCCCATGGCCGCAGACCTCCGCTTGCTTGCCGCAGTCATCGCCTCCGAAATCAATGCCCGGCCGGATCAGGCCAAGGCCGCGATCGAACTGCTCGATGAGGGCGCGACCGTTCCCTTCATCGCCCGTTACCGCAAGGAAGTGACCGGCGGGCTGGACGATGGACAGCTTCGCACGCTCGCCGAGCGCCTCGTCTATCTCCGCGAGCTGGAAGCCCGCCGCACCGCGATCGTCGATTCGATCACCGGGCAGGACAAGATGACCGACGAACTGATGGGCAAGATTGCGGGCGCCGCCACCAAGGCGGAGCTTGAAGACCTCTATCTGCCCTACAAGCCGAAGCGCCGCACCCGCGCGGAGATCGCCCGTGAGCGTGGCCTCGCTCCGCTTGCCGATGCCATTCTCGCCGACCGCTCCAAGGAACCGGCGGTTCTTGCCGAAGGCTACATCACTGCTGATGTCCCGGATGTAAAGACGGCGCTGGAAGGCGCGCGCGACATCGTCGCCGAGGCCATCGCTGAAAATGCCGATCTGCTCGGCAAGCTCCGTGCCCACATGCGCCAGGCAGCGCTTCTGAAGGCCAAGGTCGTCGATGGCAAGCAGGCGGCGGGGGAGAAATTCTCCGACTATTTCGATCATTCCGAACGCTGGGCGACGGCGCCCGGCCACCGCGCGCTCGCCATGCTGCGCGGCTGGAACGAGGAAGTGCTGACGTTGACGATCGAGGCGGATGCGGAAACCGTTTCGCCGAACAAGCCGGTCGAGCGCATGATCGCGGCGGCCTATGAGATCGGCGCGAGCCGCCCCGGCGATCGCTGGCTGATGGATGTCGCAAGCTGGACCTGGCGCGTGAAGCTCTCAATGTCGCTGTCGCTTGACCTGATGCGCGAGCTTCGCGAACGGGCGGAAGAAGAGGCGATCCACGTCTTCGCCCGCAATCTGAAGGACCTGCTGCTTGCCGCGCCCGCCGGTTCCCGCTCCACGATGGGCCTCGATCCGGGCATCCGCACCGGCGTCAAGGTCGCCGTGGTCGACGGCACCGGCAAGGTAGTCGCCACCTCCACCGTCTATCCCTTCCAGCCGAGGAACGATGTGCGCGGCGGGCAGGTCGAGCTCGCCTCGCTGATCCGCAAGCACAATGTCGAGCTGATCTCGATCGGCAACGGTACCGGCAGCCGTGAGACCGAAAAGCTGGTGGCCGACATGTTGGCCGATCTTCCGGGCACGAAGCCCACCAAGGTCATCGTTTCAGAAGCCGGCGCTTCCGTCTATTCAGCCTCCGCAACCGCTGCGGCCGAGTTCCCGCAGCTCGACGTCTCCCTCCGCGGCGCGGTCTCGATCGCGCGCCGCCTGCAGGATCCGCTCGCCGAACTCGTGAAGATCGAGCCGAAATCGATCGGCGTCGGCCAGTATCAGCACGATGTCGATCAGCAGAAACTGTCTCGCTCGCTCGATGCCGTCGTCGAAGATGCGGTGAATGCCGTCGGTGTCGATCTCAATACGGCCTCGGCGCCGCTTTTGTCCCGTGTCTCAGGTCTTGGGCCGTCGATTGCCGAAGCCATCGTCGTCCATCGCGATCAGAACGGTCCGTTCGAAACCCGCCGCGACCTGTTGAAGGTCGCGCGCCTCGGCAACCGCACCTTCGAGCAGGCGGCAGGCTTCCTGCGCATTCCGGCTGGCAAGGAGCCCCTGGATGCGTCATCGGTGCATCCGGAAGCCTATGGCGTGGCGAAGAAGATCGTCGCCGCCTGCGGCCGCGACCTGCGCTCGCTGATGGGCGACAGCGCCGTTTTGAAGGCGATCGATCCGCGCCAGTTCATCGACGAGAAATTCGGTCTGCCGACGGTCAAGGACATTCTTGCGGAATTGGAAAAGCCCGGCCGCGATCCACGTCCGAGTTTCAAGACGGCGACCTTTGCCGAAGGCGTCCATGAAATCTCCGACCTCAAGCCCGGCATGGTACTGGAAGGCACGGTGACGAACGTCGCGGCCTTCGGGGCCTTCGTCGACATCGGCGTTCATCAGGACGGGCTTGTGCATGTCTCGCAGCTTGCCGATCGCTTCGTCAAAGATCCTCACGAAGTTGTGAAAGCCGGCGATGTCGTCAAAGTCCGCGTCGTCGAGGTCGATGCTAAGCGCAAGCGGATCGGTCTTTCCATGCGCAAGGACGAAGGCTCTTCGGCTCCGGCGCCGCGTGGCGAAACCCGCGGAAATCAGGGCCCCGGATCACGCAATGACCGCCGGCCGGCAGCCCCAAAACAGGAGACGCAAGGCGCGTTTGGAGCGGCTCTCGCGGAGGCCATGAAGCGAAAATAAGGGCTTAGGCGGCAAGATTGCAAAAATATCACAGTTTGGCAGTCTTGTTGCGGCAGTGCCAAATACGGCGCTTGTGTGACCGGAGAGAGGGACTAAATTTAACCCGTACCATCCTGTCACATAATGCGAGGCCCTACCCATGGCGTCGGGATTCCTATCCATTGTCCAAAAGATCATCCGCAAGGGTAATCTGAAACTCACACTCGCCAACGGCGAGACGCACACCGTTGGCGACGGCACTGGCGGTCTAGTCGCGGTGCGCATCGCCGATGACGAGGCGGAGAAGCTTATTCGCCGCGACCCCACCCTCAAGCTCGGCGAAATGTATATGGACGGCCGGTTTATCGTCGAGCAAGGCGATATCTACGACTTCCTGTCCATGGTGAAGCAGAACACCACCAACGAAATCTTCGATATTCCGATGGCGGCACTGCTGATCGGCCGTATCGCCCTGCAGCAGTTGAAGAGCCGGCTGCCCGTCAACCACAACAAGCGCAACGTCGCGCACCATTACGATCTGTCGGAAAAACTGTTCGAACTCTTCCTCGATGAAGACTGGCAGTATTCCTGCGCCTATTTCGATCCGCCGGGCATCAGCCTTGAGGAAGCCCAGGTCGCCAAGAAGCGCCATATCGCCGCCAAGCTGTTGCTCAAGCCCGAGCAGCACATTCTGGAGATCGGCTCCGGCTGGGGTGGCATGGGAATGTATCTGGCGGAATCGACACCAGACGTCGATCTCACCGGCATCACGCTCAGTGAGGAGCAGCTGAAGATCTCGCGCGAGCGGGCCGAAAAGCGCGGTCTTGCCGGCCGCGTCCGCTTCGAGCTGCAGGACTACCGCACGATGAAGGGCAAGAAGTTCGACCGCATCGTTTCGGTCGGAATGTTCGAGCATGTCGGCATCGGCAATTTCGGCAACTTCTTCAAGAAAGTGCATGAGTTTCTTGCAGATGACGGTGTCATGGTGTTGCATTCGATCGCGCGCCCGAAGCCGAGCTTTGCAACGAATGCCTTCATCGAGAAGTATATCTTCCCGCAAGGCTATATCCCGTCGATCGGCGAGACACTGCCTTTCATCGAGAAGGCGGGCCTGCTGGTCCGCGATGTCGAGGTCCTGCCGCTGCACTATGCCTACACGCTCCGTCACTGGCGCGAGCGCTTCGTGGCACGCAAGGCGGAAGCCGTCGCCCTTTATGACGAACGCTTCTTCCGCATGTGGGAGTTCTATCTCGCCGGCTCCGAAATGGGCTTCCGCTGGGACGAGCTCTTCATCATGCAGATCCAGATTTCCAAGAACCAGTATTCGACCCCGGACAACCGCAACTACATTGCCGAGAACGAGGCGAAGCTGAAGCAGTTCGAGGCCACGCGCCCGCCCTTGGAAAAGGTCATCATCTGACATACGGGCGCGGCTTCGGCCGCCCCCCTTCTTTAAGGAAAGTCTTGCAGATGAGCGGTGCATTTCCTGAAATCCATCTTGTCCGCCACGGCGAAACGGAGTGGTCGCTCTCCGGAAAGCATACCGGCAGGAGCGATATTCCGTTGACCCCGAACGGCGAGGCGGCCGCCCGCAAACTCGGCGATCGGCTTAAGGGGCTGACGGCTTCAGCCGTCTGGTCCAGCCCCTCGCAGAGAGCCAAAAACACCTGCACTCTTGCCGGTTTCGGTGCAAATGCGGTTATAACGCCGGATCTCGCCGAATGGGATTATGGTGCCTATGAAGGCGTCACGACGAAGGAAATCCTCGCGACTCGGCCCGGCTGGCAGCTCTTCCGCGACGGATGTCCGGACGGAGAAACATGCGCGGATGTCGGTGCAAGGGCTGATCGTATCGTCAGCGAGCTTCGCAATGCCAACGCAGCCGTGCTGATCTTTTCCAGCTCCCACTTTCTCCGTGTGCTCGCCGCACGTTGGCTCGGGCTGCCGCCGGAAGACGGATCGCGCTTCGTCCTCGATACCGCGAGCGTCAGCGTTCTGGGCTATGAGCACGACCTGACGGAGCCGGTCATTCGGCGGTGGAACCAGCGTTAGCAACGAGGCCGTCGCCGAAGGGTGAGCTTGAACTATTGAATTTAAAAGCTTATTTCGAGTTAGGGCACTCGGATTGGCTTATGCGAACACGTCTCGACGACTTTATCAGCAGAATCTCCGCGCAGAGAGACATACTCGACTCCATCGCGGAAAGGCAGCCGGAACTGCCGGATGGACCAATATTGGAGATCGGTCTCGGCAACGGCCGGACCTATAGTCACTTGCGTGCTCGCTTCCCTGACCTGCGGATCATCGCCTTCGATCACGAAAACGGTGCGCACGGAAGCTGCCGGCCCGACGATGCGGATGTCGTGCTCGGCGATATCCAGGAAACTTGCATGAGTTATAATGGTGCAGCGGCAGCCGTCGCTCATGCTGACATCGGCACCGGCTACCCGGAAAAGGATGCAATCATCCGCCAGTGGTTACCGTCCCGCATCGTCGCTGTCCTGGCGCGTGGCGGCTTTGCGGTCAGCGGCCTGGAGTTGAAGCATCCCGAACTTGAGGAAATTCCGCCGCCTCGGTCTGTCGAGAAGGGCCGCTACTTTCTCTATCGCCGCAGATGAACGCTCGGCGCCGACGGCCCGGCTATTGACCCGCCCGGCGCCTGGTCGCTAGATGGCCGCATGCAACAGATTGGCGGCTTCAACGGGCGCGTCGCCGACGCTCCTTCGGACAATTGGGTTTACCGGATTTTGCCTCCGTGGCTCTGGCCCTATGCGCAGCTTGCGCGCTGGGACAGGCCGATCGGCTGGCAGCTTCTCATGTGGCCCTGTTTCTGGTCGGTCGCACTCGCGGCAAATGCTGCCGCGGCCCAGGGCCTCTTCTCCGGCTCGCAGATGCTGTTTCATCTGTTTCTCTACTTCATAGGTGCCGTCGCCATGCGCGGGGCAGGGTGCGCCTATAACGATCTGGTCGACCATCAGATCGACATGGAAGTTGCGCGCACCCGCTCACGACCCTTGCCGTCGGGGCGTGTCACGCGAACCCAGGCGAAGATCTTCATCGTGCTTCAAGCGTTCGTGGGCCTGCTGGTGCTGTTGCAGTTCAATTGGTTCGCGGTTGCTCTCGGCATACTTTCGCTCGCCATCGTCGCGCTCTATCCCTTTGCCAAGCGCTTCACCGATTGGCCGCAGTTCTTCCTTGGTCTTGCCTTTTCCTGGGGCGCGCTGATGGGTTGGGCCGGCATATTCGGCAGCCTGTCCTTTGCCGCGATCGCGCTTTATCTCGCTTCGATCGTCTGGACGATCGGTTATGACACGATCTATGCGCATCAGGACAAGGAAGACGACGAGTTGATCGGCGTGCGTTCGACTGCACGGCTTTTCGGAGAAAAGACCAAGCAGTGGCTTGTCGGTCTATATGGACTGACGCTCGTGCTGGCTTTTTGCGCTTTCGCGCTTGCGGGCGTCGGCTTGTTTGCCTATCTCGGCTTGCTCATTGCCGCCGCCATGTTTGCCTGGCAGATCGTGACGATCAACATCGACGACGCCGACCAGTGCCTTGCCCTGTTCAAGTCCAACACACGCGTCGGCCTCATCATCTTCGCCGGCCTCGTTCTTTCGCTTCTCTTCGTTCTGCCCTGACACGGAAACGAAAATGCCCGGCACAATGGCCGGGCATCATTGGTTTGAAATGGCGCCGCCTAGTTGCGGGCGATAATTTCCTTGCCTTCGATCTTCATCGTCACGCCGAGCTTGCCGGTCGTGCGACGCACGAGAAAGCGCGGACGGCGATTGGCGAAATAGGAGTGCCGGCGGCGCGGCCTCATGCGGCTGGTGCGCAGATCTCCGAGATGATCCTCGAGCGGCCGTGCAATGCCGTCGGCCTCGACCATCAGCATCGGAATGCGGAATGCCTCCGACCAGCTCCGCCAGTCGGCAGCGATATCGCAAAGATCGTGTGCGACCAGCAGCGGAATGCAGAGATCCGGATCTTCATGGTGTAGTTCCAGCGTTACGGTCACTTCGCCGCCGCCATGGTCGATCGCCCGGGCTGCCACGCCTTTGAAGGCCCGTTTCGGCAGGGCAACGGAAAGCGGAAGGCCGCTCGATGGAAGAATTTTGCGAAGAATGGCGCCACGTTCGTCGATCGTTATGCTGACGTCACCGGCGGAGTCGTGAACGGCGTAGCTGACCTGTTGAGGAAAGCGGGACGGATCGAGACGCAGTGTCGTTGCAGCCCAAGCGGGCTTCATAACGGTGTTTTTCATGTTTGTTTCTACCCTTGTCTTACCTGAGAGCCGGTTCCCGGTCTTCTCCTTGGGGCTTTTTCGCCCTCTATGCCTCGACAATACGGATGCCCTCTTCCGGACCACTTAAAATTCGCGGTTAAGAAAACTTTGCCGTCCCGGATGGTTATCAAAAACCAATGTGGCAGGGTTTCCGGACAGTGAACGAGCGACCGCCGGAAGCTGCGTCAAAGCGGGACGGCGGGAAGTAAGCCTCGGGTAAGCTTTGGATGCGACAATAACGTATTGAGTATTCTCTATTCCTTTGAGCCTTTGCCGGAAGAGGCGTGATTTATGATCTCGACTTATCTGAGTTACACGATCCTCACCAAGAATATGCCGTCGACCCTGGATAGGGTCGCCAAGCAGCCTTCCACCCAGCGCGAAATCGACTACTACAACGCCAATATCGGCAACGTGAAAACCGTTGACGATTTCATGAACGATTATCGCCTCTACAGCTATGCGACCAAGGCTTACGGCCTCGCGGATATGGCATACGGCAAAGGCTTCCTGAAGCAGGTGCTCGAAAGCGATCTCAGCGATCCGAACAGCTTCGCAAACCGGCTTTCCGACCCGCGCTACAAGGAATTCGCCGCCGCGTTCAATTTCGGTGCGCAGCCTGAGGTTGCTCAGGTTCAGGCGCAGGAGGACGAGACCCTCGGTCTGTACACTCAGTCCTATGCCGACGAGGAAACGTCCGCCAGGACCGAGAGCACCTATTACAGCGCCGCAGTCGACAAGGTGAAGAACGCCTCGGATCTCGTCAACAATGACCGCCTCCGCGATTACATGCTGCAGGCCTATGACATCGATCCGACCTACGTATCCAAGACTTTCCTGAAGTCAGTCCTGACCAGCGACGTCAACGATCCCAAAAGCTTCGTGAACACCAGCGCCAACGACAAGTACAAGGCGCTCGCGGCGCAATTCAGTTTCAATGCCGACGGCACGCTCAAGAATGCCACAGCACAGACCACAGCTCAGAAGAACGCGGTCATCGAACAATACAACGTGACGGTTCCTTCCTTCACCACGTTTACGGCGGCGGCGTACAACAAGACCCATTACGAAGCAACGATCGGCACGGTCACCTCTGTCAAGCAGCTGGTCAGCGACCCGCGTATGGTCGATTATATCAAGGCGGCCTTCAGTATGTGGGATCCGCCGAATCTTTCAGGCGCCACGGTACAGGCGATCATCACGAGCGATCCCAGCGATCCGACCAGCTTTGCGAACGTGTTTGGCTACGGCGGCGTTCCGAAGATGTTCAATTTCGACGCTAACGGCAACGTGCCAGCGGGCGAGCAGGCACAGACCGCCGATCAGCTAAAGAAGACGTCAGAAAATTACAGCAAGAACTATGGCGAACTGCAAAAGCTGACGGTCGACGGCGGTAGCGCGAACTTCAAGACGAGGATGGCCTCGGTCAAGGATATCGATGACTTCTTCCTGAGCAACAAGGACGACGACGACGGCGGCATCAACGACAATGATCCGGAGCTTTATCAGATTGTGCTGCGCGCCTACGGCCTCAGTGAGGACGAAGTTACCAAATCGCAGCTGAAGAAGATTCTCGAAAGCGATCCTTATGATCCGAAGAGCTACGTCAATTCGTTGAAGGACGATCGCCTCGTCAAACTCGCCAAGGCCCTGAACTTCGATAGCAAGGGTGACGTCTCGACGCCGCTTCAGGCCCTGTCGCAAACCCAGATCAACAATTTCGGACTGGCCTACAACACCCAGAAGACGATGCTCCTGAGCGGCGCAGAGCAGCAGGCAGCCGTGAAGGCGTCGAAGGAGGACATCGCCTATTTCGAGGATAACATCGGCAAGGTGAAGTCGGTGTCGGACCTGCTCGCCGACAAAAAGCTCGTCTCTTTCATACTGACGGCGAAGGGGCTGGACCCGAAGCAGGTGACCACAGATACGCTGAAGAAGGCCTTCGCAGCCGATCCGGATGATCCGAAGAGCATGCTGAACGATCCGACCGACAAAAACAGCGCCAAGCTGAGGGAGCTTGTCACCTCCTTCAATTTCGACAGCAAAGGCAATCTCACGCGTTCGACGACGGGGACGGCACAGAATAGCGGCGCACTGCGCAAGACAAATGAGCTCTATCTGGACCAGACATTGGAAGAGCAGCAGGGCGATACGAACCAGGGTGTCCGCCTGGCGCTCTATGCCCAGCGCAAGGCACCAGACATCACCTCGATTTACGATATCATGGGCGATCAGGCCATGTTCCAGGTGGTCACGACGGCCTTCAATCTTCCGTCGGCGTTCCAAAGCATGGATGTCGACCAGCAGGCCAAGGCGCTGCAAAAATACGTCACTCTCAGTGATCTGCAGGATCCCGACAAGGTCGATAAGCTCGTCAAGCGCTTCGCCGTCATGTACGACCTGAAGAACAACACCCAGTCGTCGCCCGCACTGACGATCCTGACCAGCCGCTGAACCAAATCGAAGTAGGGCTTCTCCGTCCGCGGGACCCCGCGGGCTTTAGACAGCGATCACTTTCCCCGGATTCATGATGTTCGCCGGATCGAAGGCGCGCTTGATGCGTTGCATCAGGTCGATTTCGATGGCGGGCCGGATGGCGGCAAGCTCGTCGCGCTTCAGCTGGCCGATGCCATGCTCCGCCGAGATCGAGCCGCCATGTGCCAGCACGAGCCCATGGACGATCTCGTTCATTTCATGCCAGCGAGCGATGAAGGCATCTTTGTCGGCGCCGACGGGCTGGGAAATGTTGTAGTGGATATTGCCGTCGCCCATGTGGCCGAACGCGCAGATGCGAGCCCCGGGGATCGCGGCAAGCACGGCCTCACCCGCCTCCTGCATGAAATGCGGGATCTTCGAGACCGGCACGGAGACATCGTGCTTGATCGAGCCGCCTTCCGGTTTCTGGGCTTCCGACATGCTCTCGCGCATATGCCAAAGCGCCTTCTGTTGCGCAACCGAAGAGGCGATCGCCGCATCCTGCACCAGTCCCGCCTCGAAACCCTGTTCCAGAAGCGCATTCATCATCCGCTCGGCGGTCTCAGCCGAATCCGAGGTCGAAATGTCGATCAGGACATACCAGGGATGCGGTGCTTCCAACGGATCGCGCGCGCCTTCGATATGCTTGGCGGTGATCTCCACACCGAACCGCGGCATCAGTTCGAAGCCGGTGAGCGAGGTGCCGCAGAGGCTGCTTGCAAGGTTGAAGAAAGCGAGCGCATCTTCCACAGAGTTGAGCCCCGCGAAGGCGACCTGACGGCCAAGCGGCTGCGGGAAAATCTTTAGGACGGCGCCGGTGATGATCCCGAGCGTGCCCTCTGCGCCGATGAAGAGGTCGCGAAGATCGTAGCCCGTATTGTCCTTCTTCAGACGGCGCAGGCCGTTCCAGATTTCGCCCGTCGGCAGCACGACTTCGAGGCCGAGGCAGAGCTGGCGCATGTTGCCATAGGCGAGCACCGCCGTGCCGCCGGCATTTGTCGAGAGGTTGCCACCGATGCGGCAGGAGCCTTCCGAACCGAGCGACAGCGGGAAGAGCCTGCCATGCGCCTCGGCCGCCTTCTGGACTTCGGCAAGAATGGCGCCCCCATCGGCCACCAGCACGTTTGCCACCGGGTCGACGTCGCGGATCCTGTTCATGCGTTCGAGCGAGATGATGATATCCGACTTGCCCTCGCGCGGCGTCTGACCGCCGACGAGGCCGGTATTGCCGGTTTGCGGAACGACCGCCGCGCCGGTTTCCGTCGCAAGCTTCAGGATCGCCGAAACCTCCTCGACGTTGGCCGGCTTCAGCAGAAGGGGCGAGGAGCCATGATAGAGCCCGCGGTTCTCGATCAGGTGCGGCGCAAGCTCGGACTGGCTGCGCACCGCGTACTTGTCGCCGACAATGGCAGCGAAGCGGTCGAGAAGTTCAGGGGAAATGCTGGCGCTCATCGGGCTTATTCCTTCCTTGTCATTCGCGTGGCGCGGCGGCGCGCCTCAAACGGTCGTTGATTGCCTCGCCAAGGCCCTCGTCCGGTATCGGCGCAAAGGCGATCGTGGCCGCGCCGCTCGCATCGGCCTTCTTCATGTAGTCGAAAAGATTGGCGGCGGCTTCGGCCAGATTGCCGCCGGGGCTGAGATTGAGCACGGTGACGGCACCGCCTGCGCCCTCGATATCGGCCGGCCCGAAGGCAATGAGAGCCTCGTCCTGCTTCACGGACCGGGCCTCGAGGCGGACATTCGCACCGGGCGCATAATGGGACGCAAGCATGCCCGGGGCTTCGATTGCCGCCGCCGCCTTCTTCGATCGCCGCAGCCGCCTGCCGGCGACGCGCTCGATCTCCGAGGCAGGCAGGCCGCCGGGCCGCAGCAGTCTCAGTTCGTCGCCGTCGACCTTGACGATGGTGGATTCCACCCCGACGGCACTCGCGCCCGCATCGAGGATCAGCTCAATCTTGTTGCCCAGATCGGCGTCGACATGTGCTGCGCTGGTGGCACTGATCCGGCCTGACGTGTTGGCGCTCGGCGCGGCAAGAGGCTTGCCGAAGAGGCCGATCAACTCGCTCGCGAACCCCTTCGGCACCCGGATGCCGATCGTGTCGAGGCCGGCGGTTGCCAGTGCATGGATCGAGCTTTCCGCCTTCAAGGGCAGGACGAGCGTCAGTGGCCCCGGCCAGAACGCTTCAGCCAGCGCGCGCGAGACCGGGTCGAACTCCGCATATTTCTCCGCCATCGCCAGGTTGCTCATATGGCAGATCAGCGGATTGAAGCGCGGCCGGCCCTTGGTCTCATAGATCCGGGTTATCGCTGTCGCGTTGGTCGCGTCGGCAGCAAGGCCATAGACGGTCTCGGTCGGAATGGCGACCGGATGGCCCTCCGAAAGCACGGCCGACGCCGCCTCAAGCGCCTCTTGCCTGTGTTTTGCGATGTCGATTATCCGTGCCATGTGCCGCCCGTTGCTCCAGGCAGTCCCATAGGCCTTTGAAAGCTCCCGATCAATATCAGAGCTGGCGGATGATTTCGCGGAGCTGTTCGTTGCGTGCGCCAAGGAGAAGCACGTTCTTGATCGCCACCTGCGGATCGTCGGTCTTGAAGAGCAGGCCGTTGCCGCGAACGGAGCGGTCGACCGTCATCTTCTCCGGCGTATGCTCGCCCGGCTTGATGGCGACGGCAAAATACATACGCCCGGAACTGATATCGATGTGGTGGAAGAAATTGTCGTTGTCGCCGATATCCGCATTGAAATTGGCGATATAGAAGGCCCAGCTGACCTCTTTGTAGCGTGCGAATTTCGTCCGGGCAGCAGTCACGTGGCAATAGCCGAGATGCGGACTGTCCGAAAGCGTCCGGTGGAACACCATCTTCGGAAACTGAATCGACTCGTGGAAGCCGTTGATCTGCTGATATGCCTTGAGGCCCGCCGCCTGCAGTTTCCGGCCGGTCGTTTCTTCCACTTCCTCATGCGTGAGGTATCGGCGTTCTGGGGCAAGGCGGTACGGCCGTGCGCGGGTGATCTTGCCGGTGCGGAGAAATTCGGAATATGGCGCCACAGGCTTTGAGCCCTGCGGGTGTTGTGCCTCTGTGGCTTCAAAATAGCGCAGTTTCGCCATGGCTCGCATTCCATACCGTGTCCCAGGATGGAGCATAGGAGCTTATGCTTAAGAGCGTCTTAAAGTCTTCGCGCACACGCTGAAGCAGGTTTCCACGGAAAGCGCAGATGCGACAATGTGCCCTTCCATCCATCGGCGAAATTTGAACTTTTTGGATGTCGCATTTGAAGCAGCTGTGGCTAAAGATCGCGAAGGCTGTGCTACTTTGTTCCCTGTCGTCATTTTCGAAGCCGATGTCGCATTACAACCAAGCCTCGGTCATGGCCGGTGATTAAATGATGGGGAGTAATTCTCCCGGCAGCCTAGGGCACGAGGACAAGCAGATGGATATTCGCAGCAACGTTTTGCGGCAGCTCAAGAACCGGCGGGAAGGCTTCAGCCTCGAACAGCCGTTCTATATCGACGAAGACTATTTCAAGCTCGATATGGAAATGATCTACTATCGCGACTGGCTGTTCATGGGCCATGATTGCGAACTGCCGAAGCCAGGCGCCTATTTCACGGTTCAGATCGGCCAATATCCGGTCGTCATCGTCCGCGGCCGCGACAACGTCATCCGCGCCTTCCATAATAGCTGCCGTCACCGCGGCTCGCGCGTCTGCACCAAGGAGCACGGTTCGTCCGTTCGTCTGGTCTGTCCCTATCACCAGTGGGCTTACGATCTCGACGGCAAGCTGGCTTTTGCCCGCCACATGGGCGACGATTTCGACAAGAGCGGCTACGGCCTGAAGCCCATTCATTGCGAGAGCTTTGCGGGTTACATCTTCATCTGCCTGGCCGAAAACGCTCCGGACTTCCAGCCGGTTCGCGACATGGTCGCGCCTTATATGCTGCCGCACCGCCTGAGCGAGGGTAAGATCGCCTTCCAGAGCACCATCATCGAGAAGGGCAACTGGAAACTCGTCTGGGAAAACAACCGCGAGTGCTATCACTGCGCCGCAAACCATCCGGAACTCTGCCGCACCTATCCGGAAGCGCCGAGCGTCACCGGCACGGACGGCGGCGCCGACGATCCGGAAATCGCCGGGCACTGGGCGCGTTGCGAGGCGGCGGGCCTTCCGAGCAAGTTCCAGATTTCGCCGGACGGTCAGTTCCGCGCCGCCCGCATGCCGCTGATCGAGGATGCCGAAAGCTACACGATGTCCGGCAGGCCCGCAGTCAAGCGTCCGCTGTCGGACGATATGAAGATCGATCGCATCGGCACCATGCTGCTCTTCCACTATCCGACGACATGGAACCACCTGCTCGGCGATCACGCGATCTCTTTCCGCGTCCTGCCGCTCAGCGCCAACGAGACGGCCGTCACCACGAAGTGGATCGTGCATAAGGATGCTGTGGAAGGCGTGGACTACAACCTCGAGGAACTGACGCATGTCTGGACCGAGACCAACGACCAGGACCGCCGCATCGTCGAGGAAAATGCCTTCGGCATTCGCTCGCCAGCCTATGAACCGGGCCCTTATTCGATGCTCCATGAGGGTGGCGTCATGCAGTTCCTCGAATGGTATGCAAACTTCATGGTAAACCGGCTTCAGGGCGATCAGGCAAAGCTTTCCGTCGTCGCCTGATCTTCTGCGCTTCGCGGCACGACCGATTTCGCTCGGGCCGCGGCAGCCGGGCGGCCGTTCCCTTGGGCATTCACGATTGATTGACTCCGGCGCCGCAAAAAGGTCCGGTGGATGCGCGCATGATTGTTGCATGCGGTATAGTTGCACGTAAAAAGTGTATAAAAATGAACCGGTTAATCCCCGGTTCATTTGCGCTTTCGTAAGATCCAACCCGATGCCGAACGATGTGCGTTGGAAACATACCGCCACGTCCTGACCCCTAGGTTCGCTGTGTAACGGAGAATGCAATGAATAGTCTCAGTAAAAAGCTTGCGACTGCCGTCCTTTCAGCCGCTGTTGTCCTGACCAGCTTCGTGCCGTCCCAAGCAATCCAGATGCCGACCTCGCCGCAGATGGAAAAATCTTCGGAGGTGCAGAACGTTCAGTACCGCCGCTATTACCGTCCGGGATATCGTCACGATTACCGTCCGGGCTGGTACGGTGGCTATCGCGGCTATCCCTCTTATCGCCGCGGCTATCGTCACTACAATGGCTACTGGTATCCGCTGGCTGCCTTCGGCGCAGGCGCGATTATCGGCGGCGCCATCGCTTCACAGCCGCGCTACGTCGCTCCACCCCCGCCGCCGGCCTATGGTGGCAGCAGCGCCCACGTCGCCTGGTGCGCGAACCGCTACCGGTCGTACCGGGCCTACGACAACACGTTCCAGCCCTACAACGGCCCGCGCCAGCAGTGCTATTCGCCCTACTAAGGCTTTCCACAGCTTGAAAAGCTCTATAGCCCGGCAGCAATGCCGGGCTTTTTCGTTCAGAGAATATTGACGCGCTTCAGCAGCCACCAGGCAAGCAACACCGAAGCGACGATCAGCGCCATTGCGTATTCGGTGCCGCCGGACCCCTGAGTGAAGGGCAGATTGGCGGTGTTCATGCCGAAAAAGCCGGTCACCAGCGTCGGCGGCAGCAGGAAGGCGGTCATCAGCGACAGGATGTAAAGGTGCCGGTTGGTCTCGGAGGATTGCTTCGAGTCGATTTCCTCGTGCAATAGACGGGCACGTTCCTGCAGCGCAAAGATATCGTGGTCGACTGCTTCGAGCCGGCTCGTCAGCCGGCTGGCAATATCCTCGAAGCCGAAGGGCATCTCGTCCTCGTCGGAAGCCGATGCACGCCGCATGAGGGAGAGGACGTTTCGAAGGTGCCGGTGGAGGCGGACGATCGTGCGGCGTGCTGGCGCCAGCCGCCGACGCTCATCGCGCGAAACATTGTCGTAAACGAAATCCTCGATGAGGTTCAGCTCTTCGGTAAGTTCCATCACCACCGAGATCAGCGTGCGCTGGAACTCGATCACCAGCAGCTCGAAGAGATCGACCGGTCGGGAGAACTTCGCGGGATTCTTCTCGATCATCGCGCGTGCCCGCTCGACGCTGCGCAGCGGCTGCAGCCGGGTGGTGATGATGAAGCGATCGGAGATCGCGAAATGTAGCCAGCCGAGATCGCTGGTGTCCTGGTCGAATTCGCGCTGGCAGTCGACCAGGGTACCGTAGAGCATCTGTTCGTCGACGGTAATCGCAGCATGCGTGTCCCGCGTGGTCAGCGCGGCCTTGGCGTCCTCGGATAGGCCGTCCAGGCTATCGAGCAGGGCAGGGACGCGCGCATCTGCGAGATTGAGGTGCAGCCAGTAAAAACCCTCGCCGGATGCCAACTCTGCCGGAAAGGCACTATTCTGAAGGCGAACCGCTTTGCCGCTTCCTGCCGGAAAACTGTAGGCCCAGACAAGGCCAGGTATATTGGCAGGCAAGGTATCCATCAGCCGCGATCCTTTCGATGCGATCAGTCCCTAGAGATTCTTCATGACCGTTGTTTGTACAAGTGTGAAGGCCTGTGGGGCCCAAGATATCATCAATTCGAAAAGGAATTCGAAATTGACGTTTACGTAAAAATAAATTAGCTCTTCCAGCGGAGGCCCGGGGCTGCGGTTCCGTTCGAGATGCGAGGAGATGATATGTACAAGGCGCCCGTCGAGGACATCGCGTTCACCCTGAAACATGTCGCGGGACTGAGCGAGGCGATCGAAAAAGGCCTCCTTGGCGAACTCGGCGAGGACCTCGTCGATGCAATCCTCAGCGAAGCCGGCCGTTTTGCGACGGAAGAGGTTGCTCCACTGGCCGAGATCGGCGACCGGCAGGGCGCTCGCCTCGTCGATAGTGAAGTGAAGATACCCGACGGCTGGGCGAAGCTCTACCGGGATTGGATCGCGGGCGGCTGGAACGGCCTTTCGGCTCCTGAGGAATATGGCGGCCAGGGCCTGCCCCACATGTTGAACGTTGCGGCTCTCGAAATGTGGAATTCCGGCGCGACCGCCTTTGCGCTCTGCCCGACGCTGACCATGGGCGCGGTCGAGGCGCTGAGCGCCCACGGCAGCCCGGAGCTTCGGCAGAAATACCTGCCAAAGCTGATTTCCGGCGAATGGACGGGCACGATGAACCTCACCGAGCCGCAGGCGGGTTCGGACGTCGGCGCACTGAAGAGCCGTGCCGAGCGGAGAGACGACGGTACTTATCGCCTGTTCGGCCAGAAGATATTCATTACCTGGGGCGAACACGACGCGACGGATAATATCATCCATCTCGTGCTCGTTCGCCTGCCGGATGCTCCGGCCGGCTCCCGCGGCATTTCGCTGTTCCTCGTGCCGAAATTCCTTGTCAACGACGATGGCTCGCTTGGAGCCCGGAACGACGTTTTCTGCCATTCGCTGGAACACAAGATGGGCATCCACGGTTCGCCCACCTGCACGATGATCTATGGCGACGGCAGGTTCGGCGGCGAGAAGGGCGCGATCGGCTGGCTTGTGGGCGAGGAGAACAAGGGCCTCAACTGCATGTTCACGATGATGAACAATGCGCGCCTCACGGTCGGCATGCAGGGGGTGGCGATCGCCGAAGCCGCGACGCAGAAGGCGATCGCCTATGCAAGCGAGCGCACGCAGGGCAGGGCGCCCGGCTG
Source organism: Rhizobium sp. SVR5-9E (assembly GCF_056755095.1). Classification (NCBI taxonomy): domain Bacteria; kingdom Pseudomonadati; phylum Pseudomonadota; class Alphaproteobacteria; order Hyphomicrobiales; family Rhizobiaceae; genus Rhizobium; species Rhizobium sp. SVR5-9E. The sequence continues at coordinate 100,414 of NZ_JBNDHS010000010.1, forward strand.
GACCGGCAGCGGCATGAGCCCGATCATCGAACATCCGGACGTCGCCCGCATGCTTCTGACGATGAAGGCGCTGACGCAAGGGTCCCGTGCCATCTCCTATGCCTGCGCCCATGCGATCGACATGTCGCACCGCTCGGTTTCGGATAAGCAGCACTGGCAGGAGCGCGCCGCGCTGCTGACACCAATCGCCAAATCCTTCTCGACCGACGCTGGCGTCGACGTCGCCTCGCTCGGCGTCCAGGTCCATGGGGGCATGGGTTACATCGAGGAGACGGGCGCTGCCCGCTTCCTGCGCGATGCCCGGATCGCACCGATCTACGAGGGCACGAACGGCATCCAGGCGATCGACCTCGTCACCCGCAAGCTGCCGCTTTCGAACGGCACCCACGTGGCGGGCTTCATCGCCGAACTTCGCGAGATCGCCGATCAGGTGCGCAGTTCCAATCTCGATGGCTTCGGCGAAACGGCCGCACGGCTTGACGCGGCGATTGCCGATCTGGAGCAGGCAACCCTCTGGCTTTTGAAGGCGCAGGCCGACGGCAAGCTGACTGATGCCCTTTCGGGCGCCACACCCTATCAGCGCCTCTTCGGTCTGGTGCTGACCGGCTGCTATCTGGCGAAGGGCGGGCTTGCCAGCGTTTCGGACGGTGCGAACCAAAGCCGCATTGCGCTCTGCCGCTTTGCCGCCGAAAATCTCTTGTCGGAAACCGCAGCATTGAAGGATCGCGTCGTCAACGGCGCCGAAAGCCTCGCTGCCGCCCGCATCGCTCTTTCGTGAGGATCATCCCATGTCCGATCACATCATCGTCGAACAATCCGCAGCCCATCCCGGCATCCAGATCATTCGCTTCAACCGCCCGG